>JADGCD010000032.1 GCA_015229165.1 Nitrospinota bacterium
CGATCCGGGAGGGGCTCCCCTTCGTCCATCTCCATCTTACGCTGGCCGACCGGGAGGGGCGGGTGACCGGCGGGCATCTGGCGGGGGGGACGGTGGTCTTCGCCTGCGAGTTCTCGATCGCCGTCCTGACCGGGCCGCCGCTGGTGCGGGAACACGACGAGCTGACCGGGCTCAACCTCTGGCGGTTCTGACGGGACGAAAAAAAACCGGGAGGGGTCGCCCCCTCCCGGCGTTGGGTCTGTTACGGCTCAGGTGGAGGAGGCCGCCGGACAGCCGCCGGAAGGACACCCGCCGCCGCTGGCGCAGGCCGGGGCGGGGGCCGCCGCAGCCGGTTTGGCCGTCGAATAGCCGTCTTTGTACCACCCTCCCCCTTTCAGGTGGAAGGCGTTGGAGGACATGAGCTTTTTCACCTTCCCCTTGCAGGAGGAGTCGGCCTGGTTGTGTTTGGTCAGGGGCTCGGCGGAGAGGCTCCGGTTGACTTCGAAGACTTCGCCGCACTTCTCGCACTGATATTCGTAAATCGGCATCGCTGGTCACTCCCATTACCCCGCGTCGGGGAACGTACGTCTCAGGTTCTTTATAAGACCCCACCCTTCCCCTGTCAAGCGCCCGCAAAGGCGCTCGCTCCCCTTCGTTACTCACCATCAGCCCGGCGTCTTCGCGCAGTCGCCGACAGGTCGAAACGCTCAGAAATGGGTCAGCCAGTGGCGGTAGGCGGCGCTTTTCCCCTTGAGGATGTCGAAGAAGGCGCTCTGGATTCTCCGGCTGACCGGCCCCAACCCCCCGGCGCCAATGATCCGCCGGTCGAGGGAGTTGATGGGGGTCATCTCGGCGGCGGTGCCGGTGAAGAAAGCTTCGTCGGACAGGTAGACCTCGTCCCGCGAGAAGTATTGCTCCTCCACGGCGATCCCCATCTCCCGGGCCACCACCATGATCGAGTCGCGGGTGATCCCCTCCAGCGTGGAGGTAAGGGGCGGGGTCTTCAGCTTGCCGTTTCGCACGATGAACAGGTTCTCCCCCGACCCCTCGGCGACAAAACCGTTGGGGTCGAGCAGCAGCGCCTCGTCATAACCGTCGTTGACCGCTTCCAGCTTGGCCATGATGGAGTTGACGTAGGCGCCGCACACCTTGGCCTTGGTCATGAAGACGTTGGGATGGTGCCGGGTGAAACTGGAGGTTTTCACGTCGATCCCCTTCTCCAGCGCCTCCTCCCCCAGATAGGCGCCCCACGACCAGACGGCGATGCCCAGATGGACCGAACTCCCCTTGCAGTTCAACCCCCGCACTTCGTCCCCCAGATAGACCAGCGGACGGATGTACCCCTGCCGCAGCTTGTTGGCCCGCAGGGTGTCGAGGACGGCCCGGTTGACCTCCTCTTCGGTGAAGGGGATCTGGATGCCGACGATCCGGGCGGAGGTGAAGAGCCGCCGGGTATGCTCGGCCAGCCGGAAGACGGCGGGGCCGTCGGCGGTCTCGTAGCAACGGATCCCCTCGAAGACGCCGAGGCCGTAGTGGAGGGTGTGGGTCAGCAGGTGGACGTTGGCGTCGTCCCAATTGACGAGTCGGCCGTCCATCCATATTTTTTCGGAACGGGGAGCGGAAGCCATTGAGTCTCCGGAAGATGAAGTGGCGATGCGAATCCTTTTAGTATGCCTTCCCGCAGTGGCGCCCGTCAAGGGAGCCGCGCCGGGGAAGCGCGTTCTCCGGTTGCCCCCCTCCGGCATGAGGCGTATCATCCCACTTTGTCGCCGTTTCATACCCGGAGGCGCACATGAAAACACTGGACGACATTCGGGACGACACGGACCACGGCGCCGCCCAGTTGGCCCGGTGGGGGGTAAAGATTCTGGGGGGGGAGCCGCTCGTTCGAAGAGGCCCGGGCCAACGCCCGGGGACTGGCCGCCTGCCGCCCGGTCATGGCGCCGCTGGCCTACTGGGCCGCCCGGTTCGTGGCGGAGGGGTTCCGTGAACCGACGCTCGACCCGGACCGCTCCGCCGCCATCGCCGTCGCCCTGACCGGAGAGATGGACCGGATGGCCTCCGACGGGGTGGAGGGCGCCCGCCTCCTGCTGGGAACGGCCCGGCGGATCGTCACCCTCTCCTGGTCGTCGACGGTCCTGTCGCTGCTGGCCGGAGGGCTCCCCCGGTCGACGCCGGTTCTGGTGGGGGAGTCGCGCCCCCTCAACGAAGGGCGGATGACCGCCGAGCGGCTGGCTTCGGCGATGTTCCGGGTGACGGTGGTCACCGACGCCGCCCTGTCGGGGTCGCTGGCCGATGGGGATATTCTCCTGATCGGGGCCGACACGATTCTCCCCGACGGGGGGGTGGTCAACAAGAGCGGAAGCTACCCGGCGGCGCTGGCCGCCCGGGAGGCGGGGGTTCCCCTCTGGGTGGCGGCCGACACCGCCAAGATCGCCCCCGTCGGAAGCCATCCCCGCCACGAGGAGGGGAATCCTTCCCATGTCTGGCTCGACCACCCCGGCCTCTGCCGCAATCCGGTCTTCGAAACGGTCCCGGCCCGGCTGGTCACCGGCTACCTGACCGAACGGGGGGCGGTGGGGCGGGCTGAAATCGAAAGGGAGGCGGACCGGACGGCCCGCCTCCTTCGGTTACTGGAAGCCTGATTACAGCAAGTAATTGACCGCCAACACCGCCGTGATGTTCATCGTGACGGTGTAGGGCAGGGCGGCCACGAGCATCCGCATGTACGAAAGCTGGATCAGACCCGCCAGCGAACTGGTAAGCAGGAACAGGAACGCCGCCTGCCCGTTGGGGGTGGCCACCGAGGCGATGTTGGTTCCGGTGTTGATCGCCACGGCGATCAGGTCGTACTGGGCCCGGTCGATCTTCCCCGCCTCGAAGGCGGCTTTGGCCTCGTTGATATAGACGGTGGCCACGAAGACGTTGTCGGAGATCGACGAGAGGATGCCGCTGGCGGCGAAGAACCCGACCAACTGGCTATGCCCCTCGAGGGCGAGGGTCCAGTCGACGATGGGGCGGAAGAGCTGCTGGTCGTGAATCACCGCCACGATGGCGAAGAAGACCACCAGCAGCGCGGTGAAGGGGAGCGACTCCTGGAAGGCCCGTCCGATCTGGTGCTCTTCGGTGATCCCGTTGAAGGTGGTCAGCAGGATGATGACCGTCAGCCCGATGATCCCCACTTCGGCCAGATGGAAAGCCAGCGCGAAGATCAGGAAGACGCCGACCAACGCCTGCACCACCAGCCGGGCCTTGGCCCGACCGTCCCGCAACGAGGCCTCCTTGGCGGCGTATTCCTCCAGCACCCCCCGGACCTTCTCCGGCAGGGCGGCACCGTACCCGGCGATGTGGAACTTCTCCACGGCGACGCAGGTCAGCATCCCGACCACGAAGACCGGCATCGTCACCGGCGCCATGACGAGGAAGAAGTGGACGAAGCTCCACTCCATGACATGGGCGATGAGCAGGTTCTGCGGCTCCCCCACCATGGTGGTGACCCCGCCCAACGCCGTGCCGACGGCGCCGTGCATCATCAGGTTGCGCAGATACGCCCGGAACTCCTCCAGGTCGGAGCGGTGGGCCTCGTCCACCGCCGAGTCATCGGTACGGTTATGCTCCCCCGCGTCGTCCGGGTGGCGGGAGGCCCACCGGTGGTAGACGGTGTAGAAACCGATGGCGACGGCGATGATGACCGCCACCACCGTCAGGGCGTCGAGAAACGCCGAGAGAAACGCCCCGGCGAAACAGAAGAGGAGCGACAGGAGTATTTTGCTCTTCACCCGGACGATCATGTTGGTGAAGATGAAGAGAAGAAACTCCTTCATGAAATAGATGCCGGCCACCATGAAGATCAAAAGGAGAATGACCGGAAAGTTGTGGTGGGCTTCGCTGTAGATGTTCTCGGGGGTGGTCATTCCGATGATGACCGCCTCGATGGCCAGCAACCCTCCCGGCTGAAGGGGATAGCACTTCAACGCCATGGCCAGCGTGAAGATGAACTCGACCATCAGCGCCCACCCGGCCACGAAGGGGCTGACCCAAAAATAGAGGAGCGGGTTGAGAACGAGGAACGCCACGATGGACGCTTCGTACCAGGCGGGAGCGTAACCGAGGAAGTTGTCCCGAAAATCCTTGAGGGTCATGACCCGTAACGCCTTCTGTGGGGCCCCCGCAGCGGGGACCGAAGCCGCTATCTTAGGCGAGGGGCCGCGCTTGCGCAACTGGACCGCTTCTGAACAAACGGGCCAACAGAGAATGGCGTTATCGTTTGATGAAGGTCCGCCCCCCCGGAGCGGTCAGACTAGAGTAAAAAATAGACCGAAGCCAACGCCGTGCCAGTCATGGTGATGGTGTAGGGCAGGGCGGCGATGAACATCCGCATGTACGAAAGCTGGATCAGCCCCGCCAGCGAGCTGGTGAGCAGGAACAGGAACGCCGCCTGCCCGTTGGGGGTGGCCACCGACGGGATGTTGGTGCCGGTGTTGATGGCCACGGCGATGAGGTCGTACTGGGCCCGGTCGATCTTCCCCGCCTCGAAGGCGGCCTTGGCCTCGTTGATATAGACGGTGGCCACGAAGACGTTGTCGGAGATCGACGAGAGAATGCCGCTGGCGGCGAAGAACCCGACCAACTGGTTCTTCCCTTCGAGGGCGAGGGTCCAGTCGATGATCGGCTTGAAGAGATGCTGGTCGTGGATCACCGCCACGATGGCGAAGAAGACCACCAACAACGCGGTGAAGGGGAGCGACTCTTCAAAAGCCCGACCGATCTGGTGCTCCTCGGTGATCCCCATGAAGGCGGTCAGCAGGATGATGACCGTCAGCCCGATGATCCCCACCTCCGCCAGATGGAGGGCAAGCGCGAAGATCAGAAAAACGCCGACCAACGCCTGCACCACCAGCCGGGCCTTGGCCCGCCCGTCCCGCAACGAGGCCTCCTTGGCGGCGTACTCTTCCAGAACTCCCCGCACCTGCTCGGGCAACCGGGCGCCATACCCGGCGATGCGCAACTTCTCCACGGCGACACAGGTCAGCATCCCGACCACGAAGACCGGCATCGTCACCGGGGTCATGATCAGGAAGAACTCGACAAAGTCCCACTCCATGACATGGGCGATGAGAAGGTTCTGCGGCTCGCCGACCAGGGTGGTGACACCGCCCAACGCGGTGCCGACGGCGCCGTGCATCATCAGGTTGCGCAAATACGCCCGGAACTCCTCCAGATCGGAGCGGTGGGCCTCGTCCACCGCGGCGTCGTTGGCCCGGTTATGCCCTCCGGCGTCGTCCGGGTGGCGGGAGGCCCACCGGTGGTAGACGGTGTAGAACCCCACCGCCACGGCGATGATCACCGCCGTCACCGTCAGAGCGTCGAGAAACGCCGAGAGAAACGCCCCGGAGAAACAGAAGAGGAGCGACAGGGCGATCTTGCTCTTCACCCGGATCACCATGTTGGTGAAGAAGAAGAGGAGAAACTCCTTCATGAAATAGATGCCGGCCACCATGAAGACCAGAAGAAGGATGACCGGGAAGTTGTGGTGGGCTTCGTTGTAGACGCTCTCGGCGGAGGTCATCCCCATGGCCACCGCTTCGATAGCCAGCAATCCCCCCGGCTGGAGGGGGTAGCACTTCAACGCCATGGCCAGCGTGAAAATGAACTCGGCCATCAGAGCCCACCCGGCGACGAAGGGGCTGACCCAGAAATAGAGAATCGGATTCACGAAAAGAAACGCCACGATGGCCGCTTCGTACCAGGCGGGAGCGTAGCCGAGGAAGTTGTCCCGAAAATCTTTGAGGGTCATGATGGAGAACGCCTTTCCAGTTTGTGACAGACCCCCCTTGAGGGACGCCGGATTGGTGTATCGTACGATGGGGGCGCTGAATGTGCAACCCTTTGATATAGGCTGCTTAGCGTAACGCCCCCTGTGCGGGAGCTAGTCGGAGCAGAGGCGAAAGGTCAGCCGCGTCAGGGCCGCCGTGTCGGGAAGGCCGGACCGCATCGGATCGAGGGTGGCGGCCATGACCTCGTTGAGCGCAAGACGAATCCGGTTCTCGTCCCACCGCCCGGCGTCGGCCTGGGCGCCTTTGAGCATGTATTCGGGAATCCCCATCTGCGCCGCCACCTCCTGGCTCGGGAGGTTCCGCCGACGCCCGTCGATCACGGCCCAGAGCCGAAGAAGCTCTGTCCCGATCAGTTTGAGTATCTGTTGGGAGGGGACGTTCTGGGCGGTCAGGCTGGCCAGCGCATCGACGGCGGCGGCAAGGTTGCGCCGCCGCAGGGCGTCGATGAAACTGAAGACCGATTTCTGCTTATGGTCGCCGACGGTGGACTCGACATCCTCCCGGGTGACGGCGGCGGCGTCGCCGACGTAGGCCACCAGCTTGTCGATCTCCCCCGCCACCCGCTCGGTGTCGGTCCCGGAAAGGTCGACCAGCAGGGCGGCCACCTCTTTCGGGATCGAGACCCCCTTCTGCGCGAACCGCTCCGCCGCCCAGCGGGCCACTTCGGCCGCCGTGGGGGGGACCACTTTGACGATCTCCCCCCCTCCGGCGGCGATGGCCTTGGCCAAGGGAGATCCTTCCAGCCCGGCGCCCCCTTTCCGGTCGTCCCTGGGGGGGGCGACGGCGAGGATCAGGGTGGAGGTGGGGTTCGGATTCGCGGCGTAGGCGGCCAGCTCCTTTTGCCATTCGGCGGCCACCGACACAAGCGGCCCGACGAGGGCCACCTTGCCGCCGCCGAACATGGCGACGGTGTTCAATTGGGCGACGATCTCGGCGACGGATGTTCCCTCCCCCACCTGGGGCCGTTTCGGGTCGGGCAGGAACAGGTACCGGAAGTAGCTCTCTTCACCCAGCTCGGCGACAATCCGGTCTTTCAACCGTCCGGCCAGCTCCGCCACGCGACGCTGGTCGTCGCCGAAGATCAGGTAGACCGGCTTGCGGACGAACCCGTCCCGGGCGGCGAGCCCCTTTTCGAGGACGGCGGGGGTGATCGCTCCCATGGTCGTCTCTAGCGGGTAGGTGAAAAACGTTTTCGAGGCAGGCGATACAAGGAAAAAGCGGGTGAGGGAGCGGAGTGTACACGGGAGTACATGAGCATCCCGAAGCCGATTTCGACGCCGTAGCGACCACGCAGATAGTTTTTCACCACCCGCTACCGTCCGAGGGCGAGCCGGTCGATCAGATACCGGGGGAGGTCGTGGGCCTCCATCTTCCGCTGGACCGTCTCGACGTCGTAGGGGACGCGGCGGAAGCTGACGGTCCGCTCTTCGCTGTCGAAGAGAACCCAGCACGACTCGACGATGGAGTCACGGGGCTGGCCGACGGAGCCGATGTTGACGATATAGCGGATGTCGGGATCGAGGCTGATCAGCGGCGAGGGGCGCAGCACCCGGACGGTCTGGGGAGTGGTGTACTCGATGACCAGCGGCTGGTGGGAGTGGCCGATGAAGCAGAGGTTGTGTTCGATGTACGGGTAATTGTCCAGCGCCTCCTGATGGTTCAGGATGTAGCGCCACTCGGCGGGGGCCAGCGGAGAGGAATGGGCCAGTTGGAACCCGTCGTAGATGAGCGACGGCTGGGTCCGTTTCAGGAACTCGACCTGGTCTTCCCTCAGTTGGGAGATGGTCCAGTCCAGCGCGGCCTTGGCGTAGGGGTTGAAGTAGTCGGCGCTGGTGAGGCCGACGGCGGCCCAGTCGTGGTTCCCCCCCAGTGAGACGTCGGCCACCTCCAGCAGCCGGTCGATGCAGACCTGCGGGTCGGGGCCGTAGCCGACGATGTCGCCGAGGAAGAGCTTCTTGTCGACACCGGTCGCTTCGATGTCGGCCAGCACCTCGTCGAACGCGTCGATGTTGGCGTGGATGTCGGAGAAGAGGGCGTATCGCATCGTCGGGCTACATATGATTAGGTTCGGTCAGGGTATCACCCCCCTCGGACGGGGGCAACAGCCCCCCTACGACTCGTCGGGGACCCAGGGGGAGGCGGGATCGTCCACGGCGGGCCGCTCCCGCAGCAGCCGGTCGAGGGCGCCGTTGACGAAACCGACGGAGCCGTCGTCGCAGAAGGCTTTGGCCAGCTCCACCGCCTCGTCGATGACCACCTTCCCCGGTATGGAGGGGTCGTGGAGCAGCTCGTAGGCCCCCAAACGGAGGATGGCCCGTTCGAGATAGCCGAGCCGGTCGGCGGTCCAGTTGTTCATCACATCGTCGAGACGCCGGTCGAGCTCTTCCTTCTTCCCCGCGACCCCCTCCACCGTCCAGCGGATCCACGCCTTGTCTTCGGGGTCGAACCCCTTTTCGGCGAAGAGGTCGGCGAGCCCCTGTTCGGGGTCGTCGGCCTTGAGGAGGTCGAGCTGGTAGAGGAGGGTGACGATCGCCTCGCGCGATTTTCTGCGGGAGCCCACCGGCGGTTACAGCTTCTTCATGAGGCTTGCCATCTCCAGCGCGGAGAGGGCGGCGTCGAATCCCTTGTTCCCCGACTTGGTCCCGGAGCGTTCGATCCCCTGTTCGATGGAATCGACGGTCAGCAGTCCGAAGGCCACCGGGATACCGGTGTCCATCATGGCCGACGCGATCCCCTTGGTGGCCTCGGCGGAGACGTACTCGAAGTGGGGGGTGGCGCCCCGGATGACGGCGCCCAGCGCGATGACCGCGTCGTACCGGCCGGAGAAGGCCAGCTTCTTGACCGCCAGCGGCAGCTCGAAGGCGCCGGGGGTCCGGGCCACGGTGATGTCGGCGGAGGCGACCCCGTGGCGGGTCAGGCAGTCCAGAGCCCCCTCCAGCAGCTTGCCGGTGAGAAAATCGTTGAAGCGGCTGACGGCCACGCCGATCTTGAGGCCGGCCCCGTCGAGGGTCCCTTCGAGTATGGTTGCCATGTTTCCCTTCGTCCTTTTTGTTCGTCGCCCCTCACTCGCCGCCGGTGATGGCGTCCAGCAGGTGGCCCAGCTTGGAGCGTTTGGCGGAAAGGTAGCGTTCGTTGTGTTCGCGGGGGGGGCAGATGAGCGGCACCCGTTCGGTCACTTCCAGCCCGTAGCCCCCCAGACCGACGATCTTGCGGGGGTTGTTGGTCAGCAGCCTGAGTTTGTGGACCCCGAGATCGCGCAGCATCTGGGCGCCGATGCCGTAGTCGCGCAGGTCGGCGGAGAAGCCGAGGTCGGTGTTGGCCTCCACGGTGTCCTTGCCGCCGTCCTGGAGGTTATAGGCCTTCAGCTTGTTGATGAGCCCGATGCCCCTCCCCTCCTGGAAGAGGTAGAGGATGACGCCGCGCCCCTCGGCGGCGATGAGCCGCATGGCCATGTCGAGCTGCTCGCCGCAATCGCACCGCTCGGAGCCGAAGACGTCGCCGGTCAGGCACTGGCTGTGGACGCGGGTCAGGACCGGCGCGTCGTTGGTCACGTCGCCAATGGTAAGGGCGATCTGGGTGGTCTGGTCGATGCTGTCTTCGTAGGCGACGATGTTAAACCGCCCGTAGCGGGTGGGAATGGTGGTCTCGGCGGCCCGGTGGACGAACTGTTCGTTGCGCAGACGATGCTCCACCAACTCCTTGACGGTGAGAATCTTCAAATCGTGGCGCGCGGCGAAGGCGATAAGCTGCGGCATCCGGGCCATGGTGCCGTCGTCGTTCATGATCTCGCAGATGACCCCCGCCGGAGTCAGCCCGGCGATGCGGCACAGGTCGACGGAACCTTCGGTCTGCCCCACGCGGACCAGCGTCCCCCCCTCGCGGGCCCGCAGCGGGAAGACATGCCCCGGCCGGGCGAGATCCCTTGCGCCCTTTTCGGGATCGATGGCGGTCAGGATGGTGTGGGCCCGGTCGGCGGCGGAGATGCCGGTGGTGACCCCCTGACGCGCCTCGATGGAAACGGTGAAGCCGGTGCCGAAGGAGGAGGTGTTGGTGGGGGACATCAACGGAAGGTCGAGTTCGTCGCACCGTTCCGGGGTCAAGGAAAGGCAGATGAGCCCCCGCCCCTCTTTGGCCATGAAGTTGATGGCTTCGGGGGTGACGAACTGGGCGGCGATGACCAGATCCCCCTCGTTCTCCCGGTCTTCGTCATCGACGAGGATGAGCATCTTCCCGGCGCGCAACGTCTCCAACGCCTCGTTGACGGTGGTGAAACGGCGGTCGGTCTCGGGTGTGTCGTTCATACGGGATACGGCTTTTCGCGGGTCGCGCCCGGGGCGTCCCGGGGCCGCCGTTTTCGGGTCAGAACCCGTGCGACTTCAGGAACGCTTCGTCCACGCCACCACCACCGGGCGAAGACTCCGCAGGACGGACAAAGTTTTCAACGTATTTGGCAATCATATCATATTCCACATTCACCGGCTTCCCCGGCCCCTTTTCCCGGAGGCTGGTGGCGCTCCAGGTGTGGGGAATAAGCGCCAGCGTTACGGAGGCGGCGCCTCTCGTGGCCACGGTCAGGGATATGCCGTCGATGGCGATGGAGCCTTTCTCGATGATGTAGCGCATCCCGTCGGCGGGTAGCGATATTTCGACAAGGTAGCCGGCTCCCGAGCGGGTGACGGCGCCGACGGATCCGACGGTGTCGACGTGGCCGGAGACCATATGCCCCCCCAGTCGGTCGCCCATGCGCAGGGCCCGTTCGAGGTTGAGTTTCCGTCCGGCGGCGATGTCGCGCAAGGTGGAGCGGGCGATGGTCTCGGCGGAAACGTCGAAGGAGAGAACGCCGTTTTCGGCCTTCACCACGGTCAGGCAGACCCCGTCGCAGGCCACCGACTCGCCGATGACCGGGTCGCGCACGACGTCCCCCGCCCGGACGGCGATGGTCGCATCCGCCGCGCGCCGCGTCACGCCGGTAACCGTCCCAATTCCTTCGATAATTCCGGTGAACATTTTTGCCTGCCTACCGTTACTCAATAAAAGTCGCGGTCTTCGCCCGCTCCGGGCTGGATCGGTTTTGCCTGCCTACCGCTACTCAATAAAAGTCGCGGTCTTCGCCCACTCGTGCTTGACCGGTCCGATGTATCGGAAATAAACGGGAGAAGGTCCCCTCGTTCAACAGCATTCTTCTCCTACCGGGCCACCAGACCCCGCACCAGTATATCGCCATCGATGAACTCGACAGCGACATTGCTCAAGGCCCAGGCGTCGGCCATCTTCACCACGCCCCCGCCGGTGACGGTGGCGTTGGGGCCTCCGGCGATTTTCGGAGCGATGAAGAAGGCGACTTCGTCAACGAGCCCCTGTTCCATCAACGCCCCCGCCATCTCCCCTGCCCCCTCGACCAGGAGCCGCATGACGTTGCGCTGCCCCAGTTCCGCCATGAGCGGGCCGAGCGCGACTTTTCCCTTGCGGGCGGGAATCACCAGAACATCGACGCCTGCTTTTCGCAGCCGGGCGATCTTCGCTTTCGGCGCG
This sequence comes from Nitrospinota bacterium, assembly GCA_015229165.1. Lineage (GTDB taxonomy): Bacteria > Nitrospinota_A > UBA7883 > UBA7883 > JADGGD01 > JADGCD01. Next base: position 11,349 of record JADGCD010000032.1, read on the forward strand.
GCGTCGGTTGTGGCGACCAGCGTTGGCGCGGCGCCGTCGGTCGCCAGTTTTGATCCCGGTTTGATCCGCAACCGGCTATCAACCACGATCCGCAACGGATTGCGCCGGTTGGACCCGTGGCGGACGGTCAGGGCAGGATCGTCGGCAAGGGCGGTCTCCACGCCGATCATCACGGCGTCGGCGTCGTTGCGCATGGCATGAACCCGTTTGCGCGCTGCAGGGCCGGTGACCCACCGGCTGTCGCCGGTTTTGGTGGCCACCTTTCCATCGAGGGTGACGGCGCATTTCATGACGACGTGGGGCCGCCCTTTTCCCGCCAAGGTCAGAAAGTCCCGGACCATTTCGTCGCACGCTTCTTTCAAGACCCCGGTGACGACCTCGATCCCGGCCCGTCTCAGGTACGGGGCGCCGCGCATCCCTTTCTTGGGTGAGGTGTCGCGGCTACCGATGACGACCCGCGCGATCCCGGCCTCTTTCACCGCCACGGCGCAGGGGCCGGTGCGGCCGGTGTGGTTGCACGGCTCAAGGGTGACGTAGAGGGTGGCGCCGACGGGCGATTCCCCGCACGAGCCCAACGCCTCCACTTCGGCATGAGGGGCGCCCGCCTTCCGGTGCCACCCTTCGCCGATGACGGCGCCGTTCTTCACAACCACCGCGCCGACGCAGGGGTTGGGCGCTGTCCGTCCCTTCCCTTTGGCGGCCAGTTCGAGGGCGCGGGCCATGTACCGCTCGTCGTCGTTCATCGCATTCCTTCCGCCTCCGGGAACTTTTCCGCCCCCCGGTCCGTCATACGGGCAAACGTCATCACGAAGGCTCTCATGCGTATCGCAACTCCCGCTCTGGGGCTCTTGCTCCTGCTGTCTGCCTGCGGCGGCGGCTCTTCCACCACCGCGTCGGCCACCCCCGCCAGCGACGCCACCACGCTGAACGGCGGGCAGGAGGCCAACGGCCCCGGCGCCGGGCAGACCCATGGCGCGCCGCCGCAAGCGGCTCTCGACGCCTGCGTCGGGCAAGCCGACGGCGAGGCCTACTCCTTCACCAGCCGCCGTGGCGACGCGGTGGAGGGAACCTGCGCCACCCGAAACGGCGCCGTGGCCTGCCGTCCGCTCCATCCCATGGGTCCGCCGCAAGAGGCCGTCGACGCCTGCGCGGGGCTGGCCGACGGCGCCATCTGCTCCTTCATTAACCGTCGCGGCGACGCGGTGACCGGGGCCTGCGTCACGTTCAACGGAAACAGCGCCTGCAAGCCCGACCGGTCGACGGGCCAGGGGCCGATGTCCCAGCCGTAGTCTCCCGACGGGGCCGGGGCGGTTTTCCGCTCCGGCCTTCGTTGGTATAGTAGCGCATGGAGTCCAAACGGTTCGACACCCTTCTCTACAAGGCAAGCCAGTTTTCCCCCGAATACCGGGGGGGCTTCTCGCTCCACGCGACGATGACGATGCGGGCGATGCTTTCGCTCGGGGCGTCGCCCGACCGTTTGGAGGCGTTCATTTCGGATCAGGCGCCCCGGTTCGAGCCGTGGCCGATGCCGGTGGCCACGCTGACGGAAGCCGGATTCGGCGCGGCGTTGGGCGACCCGGCCCGCCTCACCGACTGGCGCGACCATTTCGTCGAAAAGCTTCGTCCCGGCGGGTGGCGCTGGATTCTGGGGGAGTGGCTCCCCCGTCTCGCGCCGGGAATCATGGGGGCGGCGCTTCACGGGGCGATTCGGACCGCCTACGCGGTGATGGCGCTGGAGGAGGAGGATACGCTGCAACGGCGGATCGAACTGGCCATCGCGCTGGCGTCGTGGGGGGCCCGGTTCCAGCCGTTGCCGAAACCGTCGGGGCCGACGCAGGACGTCGATCCGACGGCGATCCTCCGGGGGACGCCGCTGCTTCCCATCGACCGGCGGGTGAAGGGGATGATCTTCGGACGGGTGAAACCGCTCGACGACGAGGTGTCGTTTCCGGCGGTGGCGGCGGCGTGGAAGATCGACGAGCCGACGGCGGCGCTGGCCCGGTTGTCGAAGACGGCGGCGCGGCTGTACCTCGCCAATCCGGGGCGGTCGGCGATCAGTTTCATCCATTGCCTGACCGGAACCCATGCGGTGCGGATTCTTGCCCCCTATGTCGGGCCGGTGGAGCGGGTGGCTCTGCTGCGCCATCTCTGGACGGCGGTGGCGGCCCTCTACGTGGCCGATGCGGACGCGCCGTTGACGGGGGAGGAGACGAAGAACGCTACCTCCCGCGAACGGGGGCTGATGGACATGGAGGGGATGCTGGCCGCAGCGCTGGCGCAGGGGGACGATCACGTCGTCAAGTACGCCTTCTCAATCCGGGAGGAGAATATGGCCAGCCCCGATCCGGCCTACCCTCTCGCTCTCGCCCGCTGGCTCATCGCCGCCGGGGCGGTGCAGGAGTAGGAGAAAGAGCCCGTTCTTTCTTTGAAAAGAAAGAACCAAAGAAACTTCGCCTCCCTTTGCGGGAGGGGGCGCGAGACCATAAAAGGCAGGCCCCCCTCACGCAAAGGGAAAGGAAAGGCTCTCACTGGTCCCTCCCTTATCGAAAGCAAGGAACGCCCCCCTCTCCCGCTCCCGACCGACACAAAAAACCCCGACGCATCGCTGCGCCGGGGCTTTTGAATGAACGATACAGTTACTTCTTCGCGGCTTTGGCGGCTTTCTCCTTCGCCCGTTTCTCGCCGATGGCCGCCTGCGCGGCGGCAAGCCGCGCGATGGGAACCCGGTAGGGCGAACACGACACATAGTCGAACCCGAGGTCGTGGCAGAAGGCGACCGACGACGGCTCTCCGCCATGCTCGCCGCAGATGCCGACTTTCAGCTTCGGCTTGACGGAGCGCCCCCGCTCCAGCCCCATCCGCATCAGCTGCCCCACGCCGTCGGTGTCGATGGCGACGAAGGGGTCTTTGCGCAAGATCCCTTCCATGACGTACTCCGGCAGGAAATGCCCCGAGTCGTCCCGCGACAGGCCGAAGGTGGTCTGAGTCAGGTCGTTGGTGCCGAAGGAGAAGAAATCGGCGTAAGGGGCGATTTCGTTGGCGGTCAGCGCCGCCCGGGGAAGTTCGATCATCGTCCCCACCTTGTAGGGGACGTCGATTTTCTTGGCCTTGATCACCTCGGCGGCCACCCGGTCGAGCCGACCGCGCAAAAGCGACAGCTCGGTGTGGTGGGCCACCAGCGGGATCATGATCTCCGGCTGGACGTCGATCTTTTTCTTTCGCAGTTCGGCGGCCGCCTCCATGATGGCCCGCACCTGCATGTCGTAGATCGCGGGGAACGTGACGCCGAGACGGCAGCCGCGATGCCCGAGCATCGGGTTGAACTCGTGCAGCATCTTGGCCCGGTCGCGCAGGTCGGTCATCAGCTCCCCCATCACCAGCGCCAGCGCAGCGAACTCGGTGTCCTCCTTGGGCAGGAACTCGTGCAGCGGCGGGTCGAGAAGCCGCACCGTCACCGGCAGCCCCTTCATGGCGGTGAATATCCCGATGAAATCGGCCTTCTGCATCGGCATCAGCTTTTTCAACGCCGCGTCCCGCTGCTTCTCGTTGCGGGCCAGGATCATCTCCCGCACCGCCATGATCCGGTCCCCTTCGAAGAACATATGCTCGGTCCGGCACAGCCCGATCCCCTCGGCGCCGAAGTCGCGGGCGACCTGGGCGTCATGCGGGGTGTCGGCGTTGGTCCGCACGCCGAGGCGGCGCATCCCGTCGGCCCATCCCATGAGGGTGTGGTACTCGTCCGATAGCGTGGGGGTCACCAGCGGCGCCTTGCCGAGGATGACCCGCCCGGTGGAGCCGTCCAGGGTGATCCAGTCCCCCTTCGCCAC
>JADGCD010000327.1 GCA_015229165.1 Nitrospinota bacterium
AAGGAGCTGGCCCGTCCCTGCAGGACGATTTTTTTTCCTGCGGTCAGGTGGGCGTTCATGGCCGGTCCCTCCAGCACGATGGCCCCCGCCGCCTCCAGCGAAGCCTGCTGGGCGTAGGAGGCCAGCAGATCCCGTCCGGCGACGCCCAGCCCTTCGCCCCCTCCGGCGATCCCCCCGCGCAGCAGCAGGTTGCCGCTGGCCTTCACCCGGGCCCCCTCGACCAGCCCGAGGATTTCCAGATCGCCGTCGACGGTGACCGAGCGGCCCGCCAGAACGCCGCCGTGGATCCGGACGTTCCCGGTGACGGTCAGGTCGCCGGTCTGGCCGTCCACGTCCCGGAACAGTTCGTACAGCGGGGTCACCACCAGCGTGTCGTCCCGAACCCCCAGATACCCGTCCCGTGCGGCCACGAGGATCTTCCCTTCCGGCGTCGCCCCCGGCGTCGCCGTCACCCCCGGCCCCACCAGTTCGTCCACCGTTCCCTTAAACAGCAGTGTCGGTGTCGCCGGATCCCCCTCCTGCGGCGGGCGGGCGATGACCGCCCCCTTCCTGACCGGTGTCGGAACCGGGATCAGGGCCGCCAGACGGTCGGTTCGGAGGGGGCGGTCGGCCCCGAGTCCCGGAAAGACGAGGGTAAGGGGCATGGCCCGTCAGCCGAGGGGAAGCCCGGAGAGAAGGGAGCGCCAGGCGCCGATCCCTTCCGCATAGGCGTCGATGGCCTGCGCCACCTCGTGGTCGACAACGCCGAACCGGGCGTTGACGACGGTGGCCCCCTCATCCTGCCGCACCGACGCCACCGTGGCGGTCAGCCGGAACGAAAGCCGGTCGCGCCACTGGTGGTCGACGGCGACGGTCACGCTGTCCCCCTCGTACAGGTCGCATCCGGCCGGGAGGGCCACCACGATCCGGTCGCCGTTCAGGGCCAGACAGAATCCGTTGGGGCCATAGGGGGTGGCGGCGACATCGGGAGCGAGGTTGGCCTCCAGTCGGGCGAGGCGCCGTTGCAGATGGTCGATGATGCCGACCACCGTCGGATCGAGCCCCGCCGGAAGCGGCGGCTGCTCGCCCCCATGGACCGTCACCGGGAAAAACTCCCGGTCGTCGGTCGGGGGGGGGAGAAGGCCGGGCGGCAGGGTGGCGGTCTCGTCGGCCTCTTCCTGCACGGGGGTCTCCGCGTCGTCGCCGATTTCGTCGAGAATCACCTCGTCCCGCTCCGGACGAGCCGGGAACGCCTCAAGCGGGGCGGTCTTGGCCCAGGCCAGCAACGTCCCCTCCTCCGGCTCCTCTTCGGGGAGCGCGTCCCCACCTTCGTCGGGCAGCCCCGTTCCGAACCGGGGATCGTCCATGCCCTGTCCCATGTCCAGTTCCTGCGACACGGTCATCTCCATATCGGAGAGATCGTCGTCGAACCCCTCCCCGTCGGGTCCGAGGGGGGTCATCCGGGAGAGGGCGTCGTTCAAGTCGGCGTCGAGTTCGGCGGCCAGGTCGGCGTCGTCGACTTCGGGGAGGTCGCGCAGCGGGTCGGGCATCACCGGCATTCCGGCCAGCGGTCCGTCGTCGTCCCCCAACGCCGCCACGACCCCCGCTTCGGCGGCGGCCAGCTCTTCGTCGGTCAGCTCGTCGTTGTCGGCAAGCGGCGCGACGGCCTGCGGCTCGTCTTCTTCCGTTTCGGGCAGGTGGATAAGTCCTTCGTCGGTCCCTTCCACATCCCCCAGATGCGAGCCGTCGGCCCGCCAGACGGGGGAGACCGGGGGGGCGCTCTCCTCTTCCTCAAGGTCGAGGGGGCTTTCCCGCAGATCGACGGGCGCCTCCCCTTCGAGTTCGAGGATCAGCAACGGCCAGGAGCTGTTCTGCGCCACGGAGGCGGTGGCCATCCACGCCCGCCCCTCCCGTTCGAAGGGGAAGTAGATGATCGCCCCGATGTCGGGGAAGAGGGCGCCCTTGTCCTTGTTGGAGACGATGAGGGCGACGAGACTCTCTTTGGTCTTCTTGACGAGGCCGGTGTAGCGGGGGGCGTCATCCTCCGGCGCCTCGCAGAAGGTGATCTTGTTGTTGACGACAAACGGCGTGGCCGGTCGGTCCATGTTCCTCTCGCGCGGCAAGGGTGCGGTGGGGGCCCGAGGGTGGTCGGGCCCGGTGTTTCG
>JADGCD010000328.1 GCA_015229165.1 Nitrospinota bacterium
GAGCATTTCGTAAACTTTATATGGATATTAAAGAGGTTTATTTCATATTTTAAAAATTATTCTAAAAGAGAAACCTTGGGTTATTCACTAAATAATTTAAGGTCCCCCTACCCTTTTGATGGTGAACATTGGAGGCTTAAAAAAGAAATAGATAATATTTTTAAATATAATGGTTTTGATGCAAAATTTTTTATACATAATGGCGATCTTTGTAAAGATAAAGATAATCTTTATCAGATGGCAGGATGGTATTATTATTTTGCAATACTTAAACAATTTAATTAAATCGCTAAAATGAAAAAAAATGATGTAATGTTGTTTCATAAAGATGTTAAAATAGATAAAAGTTTGATAGAAAAACAAGCGTATAAGTGGATTTATTTTGGGACAAATTTTTCTTATTTATTGGAGTGGGAAAAAAAACTTGATAAAAATAAATATTTAAAATACGAAAAACTACTCCATGACCTATCATACAAGCTGCGTATACCATTTATTGAGTGGATAGCTGAACTTGGTAAACCTTATGGCGATTCTTTGAGTTGGTGGATTTCAAACATAGCAGAAAAAAACACATTTACAAGTAACCTATTTCTTTACCTTACTTACATAGAAGTTCTTAAAGAGATATTAAAACAAGATATTGGCTGTCTTTTTATTATAATTTGTGAAAACACTGCCTTGTTGATTACTTTAAAAGAAGTTTTAATAAAATCGGACAATATTATATTTAAACGCTCAGTAGATTGGTTAACTTTAATAAATAAAGATGCAAAAAATATTTTATATTTTTTAGGACGATGGTTAAAAGGTTTTTATACAATTTTTTGCATTCATCTAGTATTATATTTTATACCCAAGACTAAACCTAATAAATCACTGAAAAGTATTGATGATAAGCCATTAATTTTATTTCATTGGCAAATTAACCAAAAGAGTATAAACCCAAAAGATAGTACTTTAAATAATGCTTTTTTTCCAATACTTCCTCAATGGCTTGAATCTAAAGGGTTCAATATAAAAAGGTTAATATGGTTTTGGGATATAGATATAAAAACATTAAAATTTATTAGGAAGTATAGCCAAAAGTTTATTATACCACAAGATTATTTAAAAATTTATGATTATATTTATCCATTTATGATGGTTTTATCCACTTTAAATGTACCTAAAAAATACATAAATTTTAATGGAACCAACGTATCTGCCCTTTTGCGTAAAGAACAGATATTACAAGCACAGCTCCTTGACAAGGTATCATTTCTTATTTATTTACCAATGATGAAGAGGCTTAAAGAATTAGGCTTTAACTTTGATTTTGTAATAGATAAATTTGAAAATATGGCAATGGAAAAACCACTTATTTATGCGTGTAAAAAATATTACCCAGATGCTGCCATAGTTGGATATGTACATCCTACTATTTCACCATTAATGCTTAAATATTCCACTACATCAGAAGAATTTAATCGTGGACTTTTTCCAGATATAATTATATCAAATGGACCATTTTTTAGAAAAATATTGATAGATAATGGCTTTCCACAACAAAAAATTAAAATAGGACCAGCCTTGCGTTTTGCACATTTGTGGAGTAAAGAAAACTATATTCCATTAAGCGATAAAAACTTTCTTGTTATCTTATTGAGTTTAGATCCGCCAACATCTGGAGAATTATTAACAACTGCTATTGATTGGTTAAACAATACACCATATAAAATATTGATTAAGCCCCATCCGTTTATGAAAAAGGATTATTTATTAAATAAATTTATGGGCGGGATTTCGCTTAAAAATATCCAATGGACAAATGAAACAATAGATAAATGCCTGCAAAAGGCATTTTGTGTAGTCGGGACAGCTGGAGCATCTCTTATGGATGCCCTTGGAGTGGGGGTGCCAGCAATAGTTATTTCGCGGCAAACAGCTTTTAATATTAATCCGCTTGGTTGGCTTGAGAAAGAACTTGATGGAGCAATGTACACGGTTTACAATAAAGACAGCTTTTTAGAAGTATTAAAAGAGCTTGCCTTAAAGACTGATGCTGTTGCCAAAAGAATGGAAAAAATAAGGCATAAAATCGTTGAATGTTTTACACCAATAAATGATGATACATTACAGGTTTTTATACCTCAAAAAAGGTT
>JADGCD010000329.1 GCA_015229165.1 Nitrospinota bacterium
TTACGACGGGTCAAGCCGGGTGGTGATCGCGGGGGAGGCGAACGGGGCGTTCGCGGTGAGCGACCCGCGCCCCTGGACCGATGGGCGCCCTCACTTCGCCGGGGGTGGCCACTATGGGGTGGTCCCCTTCGACGGGACGGCGAAGACGGTGACGGGGTCGGCGAAGTACGACAACGGCTTCGGGTCGGTGGCCGACCCGCGCCTGCCGGAGAAGACGACGAACGGGGTCTTCCTGATTGTCTCGGAGGATGGGACGTGGCACCGCCCGTTCACCACGCTGGAGCTGGCGGCCCTGCAAGGGCTGGTCGATCCGGAGGAGCAGATGGAGCTTTCCGGCCCGTCCGACTCGGCGTGGCGGGAGCGGATCGGGAACGCCGTCCCCGCGCCGGCGGCCATGGCCATCGCCGGGGTCATGGGGCAGGCGCTCCTCCTCGCACGGGCGGGGGAGACCTTCGCCCTCTCGGCGACGCCGATCTGGGTCGCGCCTCTGGCCGTGGCGTTGAGCGTGGACCAGGGGGAGGCGAGGGGATGAGCCAGACCACGATCCCGTTCAAACCGATCCTGCGCTACCACGGCGGGAAGTGGCGGTTGGCGAAGTGGATCCTCCCCTTCTTCCCACCTCACCGGATCTACGTCGAGCCGTTCGGTGGCGCGGCGTCGGTCCTCCTCCGCAAGCCGAGGACGCTGGGTGAGGTCTATAACGACCTGAACGGAGATATGGTCAACCTCTTCCGGGTGATGCAAAGGCGGGAGACGGCGGAGGAGTTGATCCACCGGATCGAGTGGACCCTCTTCTCCCGGCAGGAGTTCGACGACGCCTACCTGCCGACCGACGACCCTATCGACCGGGCGCTCAAGACGCTGGTCCGGGCCGGGATGGGCTACGGCTCGACCGGCGTCACCGGTCAGAAGACCGGTTTCCGCGGGAAGATCTACACCCGCAAGCTGTCTGTCGAGTCGAACGACTGGCCAGCGATCCCTTCAAACCTTCTGGCGGTCCACCAGCGGCTTCGGGGGGTGGTGATCGAGAACCGCCCGGCTCTCGACCTGATCCGGGCGCACGACGGGCCGGAGACGCTATTCTATTGCGACCCGCCCTACATGGCCTCAACCCGGTCGGCCTACTACTCGAAACGGGGCTACAGCCACGAGATGACCGATGAGGACCACGAGGCGCTGGCGGCGGTGTTGCACGAGGTGGATGGGGCGGTGGTCCTCTCTGGTTATCCCTCGCCGCTCTACGACCGCCTCTACGCTGACTGGCGCCGGGTGGAGACGTCGGCCCGCGCCGACAAGAACCGCCAGCGAACGGAGGTTCTGTGGATCAAATATTCGTAGGCCGCCCGGAGAGTGAAGCTCCGGACGGCGACGGGACCGTGGATCCCGCCCGGCTGTCGCCGCTACCCAAGACTGGCGATATCCTACCGCGACAGCACCAAGGGCCGGAAGGGGGGTGACTCCATGACGTGACGACGAAGCTCCGCTGTTCCCGTTGCGGGAAGCTCCTTGCTATACTGAGACGAACGGCGTCTCGGGCGGTCTCGATAGAGATCAAGTGCCCGCGATGCAACCGAATCAACGCGGCGTCCTGACGCCGGATCAGAGGGCCACGAGCCCCACTCCCGCAAGGAGGTTCTCGTGGCTCACCCTTTCTTCCCTTGGATGGGGGGCAAGCGTCGGCTTGCCGACCGCATCATCAAATCCTTCCCCGATCACACCTGCTACGTGGAACCGTTCGCCGGTGGGGCGGCGGTCTTTTTCCTCAAGCCGCCATCGAAGGCGGAGATCCTGAACGACGTGGACGGGGAGATCGTCAACCTCTATCGGGTGGTCCGCCACCACCTCGACGAGTTCGTCCGCCAGTTCCGCTGGGCGCTGGTCAGCCGGGAGATGTTCCGGTGGGCCAACGAGACGCCGGTGGAGACGCTGACCGACATCCAGCGGGCGGCCCGGTTCTACTACCTCCAGAAGCTCTGCTTCGGGGCGAAGCCGACCGGGCGGACGTTCGGGACGGGCGCCACGTCGCCGCCGCGCCTGAACCTCTTGCGGCTGGAGGAGGATCTGTCGGTGGCCCACCTCCGGCTGGCCCGGGTCACCGTCGAGCATCTGGACTGGGAGGCGGTGGTGGCCAAGTACGA
>JADGCD010000330.1 GCA_015229165.1 Nitrospinota bacterium
CAACCTGCTACGTTCGGGTTGTGACCTCATTAAGGATGAAAATAGCTTTAGCTCCTATCTTGGAATCCTAAACGAGATGTCGAAACGGGAACTGGATATTCTCGAAACGCTGTATGGATTTGAGGCCAAGATGAGCGAGGAGGCATCTAGTAAAGTGGAAGCAATATTCCAATACTGGCCTAGCTTTGAAGAGACGATAGAAAGAGATTACTCGATTCGACCAGAAGAACTGCCTGACGTTATGACTCGACTGGAGCGCACAAGTCTCTATACAGTTCTGAAGGGGCGGGCACTGGGCGATCCGGAAGGTAAGGGGCATTTAACCCATACCTACGCTAAGTTTCGGGCAGCTATTTATCGGTCAAAGGAGAGGGTGGATAAATGACCCTCCTCCTCGACGTCGACCGGGCGCTCCTCGACAAAGACGCGGGGGTGTTGGCCGAACTGCGTCCCTATCTCCTTCGCCACAACCTCGCGCCGGATGACGACGAACTCCTCTGCCGGTTTGACGAGGAGGAGGCGAAGGCCCGCTCCGGGCGACCCCTGCCATACCGCAAGGTCTTGCGCCAAACCATGCGCGGCTTCGGTTTCGTCTACCAGTTCCCCCACACCGACGTGGAGATACGGGCGTTGGAACAGAGCGTCGCCCGGTGGCCGATCTATCCCGAAGTTCCCGACGCGCTCCGCCGTCTGAAGGCGGCCCATCGCCTCATCGCCCTGACGTCGCTCGACATCGACCTCTTCGCCCCCCTCGCCGTCCGGCTGGGCGATCCGTTCGCCGCCGTCGTCACCCCCGCCGACGCGGGCGCCTACCCCCCGTCGATTCGCTACATCAAGACGGTGATCGACAGGGCCGGGGAGGGGGCGACCCTCGTCGCCGGGTCGCGCTACGAGCTGCTGGCCCCCGCCCGGACGGCGGGGCTGGCGGCGATCCTGGTCGAACGGACCCCGCTTGACGCCGAGGGGCTTCCCCCCATTTTCGCCGACCAGACCTTTCCCGATCTTTTTACTTTGTGCGACTATTTAGGCGCATAGTACGCAACGAGAGGCTCTTATGACCGTCACCTTCAAAGGCGCCCCGATCTTCGTCTCCGACATGAAGAACGCCCGCTGGTTCTATGAAAACGTCCTCGGCCAGACCCCCATGATCGTCACCGACGGCTACGTCGCCTACGAAGGGGGCGTCGCCGTCTGGGAGAAGGGGATCGCCGGAGGGATGATCCACGGCGCCCCCTACGACGGGCCGCTGGGGTCGGAGGTCTTCGAGCTCTACTTCGAGAGCGACGACATCGACGCCGCCTGGGGGCGTGCCAGCGAGTTGGGCGCCAAGGTGCAAAACCCGTTGGCCGAAGCCCCCTGGGGGCAGAAGAGCTTTCGCCTGCGCGATCCGGACGAGTATCTTGTCGAAATCGCCGAGCCGATGACCGCCGTGGTGGCCCGGCTGCTGGCCGGGGGGATGAGTGTGGCCGAGGTCTCCCGTAAAACCTACATGCCCCCCACGGTGGTGGAGGGGATCGCCGCGAAATGAGCGAGCCGATCGTCCGTCTCGAAGGGGTCACCCGCACCTACGAACAGGGCGCCCAGAGGGTGGCCGCCGTGGCGGACCTCTCCCTGCTCGTCCAGCCGGGGGAGTTCACCGTCCTCTCCGGCCCCTCCGGCTCCGGGAAGACCACCACGCTCAACCTCATCGGGGCGCTGGACCGCCCCACCGCCGGGAAGGTATGGGTCGACGGGCGCGACCTGTCGACCCTCTCCCGCTCGCAGCAGTCGGTGTTGCGCCGGGACCGGATCGGCTTCGTTTTTCAGGCCTACAACCTGATCGCCACCCTGACCGCGTTCGAGAACGCCGAGTTCGTGCTGGCGTTGCAGGGGGTCGGAACGAAGGAGCGGCGGGCGAAAGTGGGCGCCCTCCTGGCCGAGGTGGGGCTGGCCGGGCTGGAGGAGCGCCGCCCCGACGAGCTTTCCGGCGGACAACAGCAGCGGGTGGCCATCGCGCGCGCCATCGCGCACGACCCGGCCATCGTGCTGGCCGACGAGCCGACCGCCAACGTCGACTCCGCCACCGCCGAATCGCTGCTGGCCCTCATGGAGCGCCTCAACCACGAACGGGGGATCACTTTTCT
>JADGCD010000331.1 GCA_015229165.1 Nitrospinota bacterium
TTACTCTATTACAATTAAGATATACGGAGGATTCCTATCAGTAGAAGAAGGCCATGACGTTGAGTTTTCAAACTCTGCAGTCTTTAACTCCTCAGCAGAAGTATTTTTGCCGATCAATTCAAATAATTTTTTTTCTAAAACACTATAGTTCGGTTCACATTTGCACTTTAAAGGATTTAGAGCGCTGGTTCTCAGAAGTTTATACTTTGTGATCGGTTCATCATCAGTAACTAAAAAATATTTCAACTAATTTCGTGATTTTGACACTTTCATCTCATAGACTGGAGGAATATTTTTCTCTAACACTTCCGACTTTTTATTATCAGACACCGTTCTTCAAAACAACTCGGCTCGAAGAGTTCCTTTAATTATATTTTTTTTACTGTAATTTAGTTACAAATTTATTTTAATAGGGAGGTGCAGATATTGCACTAGACTCTGGTTCCAGGCAGGGATTAATTAGAACGATAAGTATCGACTTTAGCTCTAATGGATTTGTAACATTCAGCTACATTTTGAATACATAATAATATTATTTGACATCGATTTAGGAGGCGCCTGTTCTTTTAAATGACAAAAATCAGAACATAACTTTCTCACATATTTTATTTTACGAAACCCACTCCGAGGTTCAAGGAAAATTGTAGGCTTAAAATATTTATTTATTTATTTTTGCTTAGAGAGGAGGGTCAATTGGGATTTACGATGGGAACTCAAATATTCAATTTGAAGATGTTTTATTCGATCTAGTTAGATCTCTGGTAAAAATTATTATACAAAACTAGTTGTCAACTTTTTCCTTCCTAGGATGGAGGTATACTTTATCTAGGGTCTAATAACAACAGGCTGCTATTTGAGTCTTTGATAATTTTTTCTGTTCAAGCACAAAGAGTAACAAGACTTTATCACCGTATAAATAATTGAGTGTTTCTTAGGGCGCAGTCGTATACACTTATTATAGGAATGAAGTATTTTTCAAAAAAATGAAAGTGGCTTCAGCCTTAGCAACAACTGTACATCATTATTAATTTGTTCTCTTTTTGCTTAAAAAATAATTGATAGCTCGGAGGAATTATTTTTTCTGGTATAGGAAGTGAAATAAATTGCGAAAATCTATTTGTAAATTATACGGGTTCCAACTTTGATGGAGGGGTAAGTTTTGAAAAGGATTGATTAAGTTTTGGCCACTATTTAAATTTTTTCAATAGGTTGTTTATTTGAATTCATCTACAGTACTAAGCCTGAAATATTTATTATTAAGAAATGCATTCTCACTGACTGGAGGAGTATTAATAATAAGACACAAAGCATATTATCAGTAAAGTAAACAAATTCTTATTTTTAGGCCTTTTTTGTTGGTGGATTAAGCAACATGGATTTAAATTCATCGTCTATCGGTGAAATTATAAGCTCGAAGATCGATTCCGAAGTTTTTATTATATTTAAAATCTACATTTTCTTAAATAAAAATATTTCAAAAGATATTCAAAATGACTGACGAGAGACCTTCCATAAGTGTGTCAAATACTTCCATTTTCAAACTTACAGAATATTTAGTTAACCAGATAGCTATTGCAAGCGGATTTACATTTGTGAACAGCTCCTTATATCTTACAGAAAAATATTCCAAAAGCGAAATTTTAATAATAAGCTCACCGAGGTCACGATTCAATTTGATTGGAAACTTGGTTTTGCTTAATAAGAGAATATTTGACTGTTTCATAAGGATAATATCGCCTGGTGTATATTTAAATTTGGAAGATCTAATCACAAGATATGAGAATTTAAATAAATTACTAATCAGCACCAAAATGGATATTGCTGAAATTCGTTTTAGTCAGCTCGAGTTCTTGAATTACAAAGGTATATTAATATTGATAGAGGAATATGAAAACAAACATTTTTATCAAAGAACATATTACCATAGAAAGATCTATCTTTAAAGTCGAAAATAACACTATGCCATTCCTAAATCTAAAGGGGTTTGCAAACCTCTTCCTCAATAAAGTCATTTTCCTGGTATCAAAAAGTCAGAATTCGAGCATAATTTTTTCAGAGAACCCTGAGAGCTATATATTTGAAAGTCCAATTTCATTGACGATGATGAAAATAAATATTTATA
>JADGCD010000332.1 GCA_015229165.1 Nitrospinota bacterium
GGGGTACCATTCTGGCACCTTTTGGATGCCGTTGGGAGGGGTGGGTCCATTCCATTAGCCAGTGCGACGGGAAACAACGCCAGCACGCACCACCTGCGACTCAAACGCCCCTCGTCCGGGCAATGCGCTGGAGAACGGATAACTAAGGAGAGAACTAAACACGTTCAACCGAACACTTTACAGCATCGGGTCGCCAGTTCTCGATACTACTAAATTCCAGAATATCGGTCCAGCAAATGTAACGGTGGTAGATTTTTATTATACACATCTAATTCCATTAGTAGCTTGCTCGCATCAATCAGATCAATTTCAAATGTTTTATTTCTTGCAGACACCCTGTTTGAGGCTGTTATTGCATCACCAGTAAAACAACTCGACGTGATTAGCTTTGCTTTTTTTACTCCCTCAATAAGTTGCACACCCAGCAAATTGCGAACTGTTTCAACAGATACTTTATGAGATGCTTTGTATCTTTTGCACTCAACCAATATCTGGGCACCATTCTTATCTAAAAGAACTAAATCAAAACCTCCATCGTGAGACTCCTGAGTAAGCCTGACTTCATATCCACTACATTTAAAAATATCTCCAACAAGCTCTTCAAACTTGCGGGAAGTCAACCTATAGACATCATTAAAATTTCTCTTAATATGAGTACCCAGTTCATCCAACTCTAATTCTGATGAATTAATATCAAAATCTTTGAGAATGGAAACGTATTGCGCACGCTCCTCCCCTCCCATTCCATGATACTGCCATATATAATGAAACCAGAAACCACAGTATGAACATTCATATTTGTCATCACAAATATGTTTACCTCTCCCAACACCTTCACTGAATGGAGCATATTCATATGAATTAATATACTTGCATCGGCAGAACGGACAACTTTCAAAGTCGGCCTGAACATCAATACCTGTTGATTCCTTGATTATCTCATTAATTGATTCATCCCAGCCAGCGGTCTTAGATCTCCATACAAATATCTTGTTATTAGATTCAGTTGACATTATACCTATCTCCGGATTTTCTGGAACACAACAATGCAAAATTTATGACTATTAAAGATTACTTGCATAGGCAAACGCCTGTGTGGGTCATACAGGATTAGAGTTACAGTCATCATTTCCTACAGCCGAAACGCCAGCATGTTCAGCCAAATGTGCCACCAGCAAACGGAACCCAACGGGCGGCCACACTCTCCTGTCGTCGGCGCGCCAGTGTTCGAGCCAATCGGTTATCAGAACAATACTTCAGACAGTCTTTTCCCAAGATTATTTACGGAGTAGCATATCCCATCATTTAGATCATTTCCTTCTATATTATGCTCTATTCCTGATGAACTAAATGTACCCCCTGAGATACTAGAAATCCCCATCAACCCTAATCCAAACAAACTTGTTTGTGAATCTATATCAATCTTTTCGCCTCTGTTAATTTTTTCAAGTTGCTGTATGTCGTGGACAAATGATCTATCAATAATATGCGAAAATCGCAAATATATTTCTTGATTAATTCTGCCTCTCATAAATTCAGTAAACAATTTTGCGTGAATTCTTGGCTTTTCCATGTCATTGCATGATTCAAGCAATACGATAATATTTTCCCCAAGCTTTCTTTGTTTCTTTTCATCTGAAGCGTATTGCCTCAAAAATTCCTGTTTTTCTTCATCCGTAACTTCCTCAATGTTATCAAAGAAATAATATAATTTCCTGATAAACAAACGATCTTTTATAGTGAAACCACCTCTGACCAATGCAGTAACCGACGAAGTAATTGGGAATTTATCGATAAAGTCTGTCCCAACTTCGAATACAGTATCTAATATCGTTTCAACAGCTCCAACAGAAAATATTCTAGCCTCACCTCTTACTGCTTCATTGAAAATTTTTATTTCGAGTTTTTGACCTTCCTCGTTTTCCATTTCATTCTCCAGTGAGAGTTTAATTAATTGAACTATCTACTCAATTCCTCCCGTCGGCGCACCAGTCATCTCGCCGATGTCTCACTCAAACACCTCTCGTCCGTATATGGACCCACCCCGGTTGCAAGAGGTTTTTTCTCCTGGTGGCAAAAAAAGGAACACGACTGCAGCCATATATCCGGCCTGTTTTTGTG
>JADGCD010000333.1 GCA_015229165.1 Nitrospinota bacterium
GATAAAACCCTTATCGTGTTACTTTCACCAAGCACGCTCTTTCCCCTTTATAATCAATCACTGTCTTTACTAGAAAGAGACAGATTTAATATATCCATCGGCTATCCATTACACAGGACTCCCATATTTGGTTTTTACTCAAACCTAATGAATTTAATCAACTCTATGGATAATGAAAGGTTTTACGTGAGGGATTATTTAAAATTTGTACTACACCCATACATAAAAAATATTTATTATAACCAAAGAACAGATGTTACCAGAATAATATTTCACACAATAGAAGAAATACTTTCACTTGATAGATTCAAGACATTTCTATCTATAAAACAAATAGAAAATGACGAAAATATATTAATAACAATAATTGATAGATTAGAAAAAGCAGGTATATCTACAAACAAAAACGATATAATAGACCATCTTAAATCCATATATGAAAACACAATTAATAAGTTTATATCCTTTACAGATATTGGAGACTTAGCTCATAAGGCAATAGAAATCTTACAGTATATAAACAACAACAGTACAGCCAATCTTCATTACTTTTTTTATCCATTTTCAGAGCGATTCTTAAATGACCTATTTATATTGAAAAACTCACTGCTGGCAAAAGAAACGATGACATCTGTAAACAGTTACTTTAATTTATTTAAAAAATATATAAAACTCTGCCGAATACCATTTGAGGGCACTCCAATAAACGGGCTGCAAATACTAGGGTTTTTAGAGGCAAGAAATATCATGTTTGAGCGAATATTTATACTTGATGCTAACGATGATATTTTACCCGGAAATAAAAAAGATGAAGGTAGCTTTTTACCTTTTAAACTCAGGAAAGCCATTGGAGTCCCTACCTATCACGACCTTGAAAGACGCACAAGTTACTATTTTGATACATTGATAAACGGTGCAGCAGAGGTCAATATTTTTTATATAGAAAACGATAAAAAAGAAAAAAGCCGTCTCGTCGAAAAACTACTGTGGCAAATACAAAAAAGGGATAATAACCTTGACCAGACAAAATATATTAACTCTATACAATATAACATAGAGATAAAGAAAAGGACACCTGAAGCTATAGTAAAAACTCAACAGATCATGGATGTAATAGAAAATGATATTAAATATAGTGCAAGTGCTTTGGATAGTTATCTTACATGCCAGCTTAAATTTTACTATGGTTATATATTAAGGCTCAAACGAAAGGACCTTATCTTGAGCGATGGGACACAGATAATCTATTTTTTAGACTCTAAAACATTTAAGAAAAAAAAGACCATAGAAGTTTCCCTTAACGGCAACACTATAAAAAATATTAATGAGCTTGAATATGTTAATGGGGTAATTTATGCAAACATCTGGCATGATAACCGTATAATGGCTATATGCCCCGATACGGGTAAAATCTTTGCTGTAATTGATGCCTCTAACCTTTATAATATGCTTAAAGATCATGCAAATGCCGATGTCTTAAATGGAATAGCATATAACTATGATAATGATACCTTTTATCTTACAGGGAAAAACTGGGATACTATTTTTCAAGTACGTTTTATAGCAGTTTTTAAAACTTATTAAAAACCCCTAACAAGAGATATAGCCTGCGGTTTAAAAGTTTTTGGAAGGGGGGTGAGGGGGGAAGGTTCATCGGGGGGATAACCTTTTTGCCAAAAAAGGTTTCCCCCCGCATCTTCTATCTTTCTTTTATCTTCTACGTTTCATTTAAAATTATAGTATTTGCGCACTGGTTTTTTTATTTCCCAATTACACGAAAGCCCTTCTGGTAAGGTTACAAAATCGCCTTTACCAAACTGCACCTTGTTACCATTAGCATCTTCAACGATAACCTCTCCTTCAAGTAAATAGCACTCCTCGGTGCTGTCGTAGTGCCAAGGGAACTTGGAAGTCTCTTTTTCCCATATTGGCCATGAGTTGATTCCTCGTTCTTTTATTTCACTGTCTTTAAGTTTTTCTACCTTTATTTCCATTCATTTACTCTCCCAATATATTAATAACAAAAGGGCGGCTGCGTGGTCTATTGTCAAAATCTGCAATAACGATTTGCTGCCATGTACCTAAATACAAAGAGCCGTCTTCAAAGGG
>JADGCD010000334.1 GCA_015229165.1 Nitrospinota bacterium
CACACCCACCTCGACCTGACCTTTTTGGAGGGGCGTCTGGCCTCCGCCGCCCCCTTCACCGACTGGGTGCGGGAGCTGGTGGCGATCCGCCGGGTGACGCCGGTGGAGACGCTGGCCGACGGGATCGCCCGGGGGGTGGCCCGGCTGCTGGCCACCGGAACAACCGCCGTGGGGGACATCTGCGGCGCCGGTCTCTCGGCCCGGCGGCTGCGGGAGGGGGGGCTTGGCGGCGTGGTCTACCACGAGGTGTTGGGGTATCGCCCCGCCATGCGGGAGGAGGCGCTGGCCTCGCTGACCGCCCGGGTGGAGAGCGCCCCGGCCTGCGAGCGGCTCCGGATGGGGGTCTCTCCCCACGCGGTCTACTCCACCTCCCCCGGCCTCATGGCCGACGCCGTCGCCTTCGCCCGGCGTTTTGCGCTCCCCACCGCCATCCATCTGGTCGAGACGGTGGAGGAAGAGCAGTTCACCCTCACCGGAACCGGCCCCTTCGCCGCCCTCATCGCCGACCTGACCGGTGCGCCGCCGCTTGCGCACCCGGAGAAACGCCCCGCCGAGGTGGCCCAGGCCAGCGGCGTCCTGACCGGCGGACTGGTGATCCACGGCAACCACCTCTCCGACGACGACATCGAAACCGTGGCCCGGGAACGGGCGTCGGTGGTCTGGTGTCCCGGTTCCAACCTATGGTTCGGGCGGACGCCGACTCATCCGGTCCGGGGGTTGCGCCGGGCGGGGGTGGCGGTGGGACTGGGGACCGACAGCCTGGCGTCCAACGACGATCTGGACATGGCGCGCGAAGTTCGCCTCGCCGCCGACGCGGAAGGGCTCCCACTGACGGAGGCGTTCCGGCTGGCGACGGAGGAGGGGGGGCGGGCGCTCGGGATGCCCCCCGACAGCGGAACGTTGCGTATCGGGGCGCCGTTTGACGCGGTGGCGGTGGCCGATCCCGATCCCCGGGACCAGACGGCGACCCTCTGGAACGATATAATGGCCCCCGACCGGATTGTCCGGGGGGTTTTCATCAACGGGGCACTGCGCTTCGAGAGTGGGACCTAGGTGTTGTCCGAACACGTCAAAGCGCCGCTTGCCTGGCAAAACGTCGTGAGAGGCGCATAGGCGTTATCTGAACACTGCAAGGCGCCGCTTACTTGGCAAAACGTACGGGAGATAAAAATGTCCGATATCGTTCTCGATTACACCAACGTCATGGCCGACGCCGTCGGCGCCGACAACGGCCTGACCCCCGAGCAGATGAAGGCGCTGGCCGGTCTGGCGTCCGCCTCCCACAAGACGCTGGCCACCGCCCGCAAGAAGGGGAAGCTGCCGTTCTTCGATCTGCCGTTCAAAGTGGCCGAGGCGAAAAAGATCGCCCGCGACGCCAAGGCGTTGCAGAAAAAGTTCGACACCCTGGTCGTGCTGGGCATCGGCGGGTCGGCGCTAGGGACCATCGCGCTGCGGGAGGCGCTCCTCCCCTCCACCCACAACACCCTCTCCGCCGCCAAACGGAACGGCGCCATGCGCCTCGTCGTGCTGGACAACATCGACCCGGACCAGTTCGCCGAGGCGATGGCGACGCTTGACCTGAAGAAGACCCTCTTTAACGTCATCTCCAAGTCGGGCTCCACGGCGGAGACGGCGGCCCAGTTCCTGATCGTCACCGACCTGCTGCAAAGGAAGATCGGCAAGGGGTGGACGAAACAGATGGTCGTCACCACCGATCCGAAGGGGGGATCGCTGCGCCCGCTGGTGGAGAAGTTCAAACTGAAATCGTACGAAGTTCCCGATGGGGTGGGGGGGCGGTTCACCGTCTTTACCCCGGTGTCGCTCTTCCCGGCCGCCTGCGCCGGGATCGACATCGTTGCCCTGCTCGCCGGGGCGGCCCGCATGGCCGAGCGGACGAAAGAGGCGAAATGGATGAAGAACCCGGCCTACCTCTTCGCCGGGGTCAACTACCTGCTGGACACGGTGAAGGCCAAAAAGATGCTGGTGATGATGCCCTACTCGTCCAAGCTCTTTACCGTGGCCGACTGGTTCCGCCAGCTCTGGGCCGAGTCGCTGGGGAAGAAGGTGGACCATGACGGGAACCGGGTCCACACCGGCCAGA
>JADGCD010000335.1 GCA_015229165.1 Nitrospinota bacterium
GACTTCCGTCCCGACACCCCCGGCTGGCAGCGGTGGCGCCTCTCTTTCCACAACTGGGCCACGCTGGCGACCGCCCGGTCGAAGCGGACCCTGATGTTCCTCTACCCGGCGTTGCCTTTCGCCGGGGAGTACCCCTTCCGCGACCTGCACGAGCGGGTCATGGCCGCCGCCCGCGACACAAGCCTGACGCTCCACACCGGCTGGTTCCCCCGCGAACGGGGACGGCTGGCGGAGGACGGCGATCTCGACCATCCGCCGGTGAACGACGCCATCGAGGGGATGGACCGGGAGGGGTATATGGTCTTCGGCCCCTACCTGGCCCTCCCCAAAGGTGAGGGGGTCGCCACTTTCCGGATGCGGGCCAAGGGGGTCGCGCCCGAGACACCGGTGGCCCGGATCGACGTGGCCTACGACAAGGGAAAGACGATCGTCGCCCAACGGGTCGTCACCGCCGGGGAACTGGGCGCCGATTTCGCCTGGAGCGACATCTCCCTCCCCTACGCCGTGACCGCCGACCGGGTGGACGACGGGGAGTTTCGGGTGTATTACATGGGCAAGGGGATCGTGGAGGTCTCGACGGTGACCTTCCCGGTGGTCTACCGGGTGGAAGCCTACGACCTGACGCCGCGGATCAAGGGGACGAGCGCCTGGATCAGCCGGTTCGACGCCCACCCCAACGAGGCGGCCAACAGGGTGATGGCCGACGCCCTCTACGACTACCTGACGACCGGGGACGACCCGTCTATCAAAAAGCCCGACGCCTACCTGAATCCGTAACCGACCGGCGCCCCCGCCCGGTTGCGCAAAGGACCGGGCGCATGAAAGAAGAGCGCCATGAACAAGAGTCAAGCCCGGCCGGTCATCTTCGGCGAAGTCCTGTTCGACCGGTTCCCCGACGGCGGCGGCGTCCCCGGCGGCGCCCCCTTCAACGTCGCCTGGAGTCTGGCCGCCCTCGGCTACGACCCCCTCTTCATCAGCCGGGTGGGGAACGACGCCGACGGCCGCGCGCTGCTCAACGCCATGCAACGATGGGGGATGCCCCTTGACGGCATGCAGGTCGACCCGACCCACCCGACCGGCGAAGTCCGGGTGACGCCGGGCAACGGCGGCTCGACCTACGAGATCGCCCATCCGGCCTGGGACTTCATCGACCGGGAACAGACGCTGGCGGCGGTGGGGAGCGGGCGCCCGCCGTTGATCTACCACGGGACGCTGGCGCTGCGCAGCCCCACGAGCCGGGACAGCCTCAACCTCCTGCGCAACACCCACCGGACCGTCACCTTCGTCGATCTCAACCTGCGGGCGCCCTGGTGGAATCCCACGGGCGCGGAGCGGGGGGTGGTCGGCGCCAACCACGTCAAGCTCAACGACGAGGAGCTGGCCCGCCTCACCGGACGTCCTTGCGGAACCGCCGAGGAGACGGCCGACGCCGCCCAACGGTGGTTCGACGAGTGGGGATTCGAGACTCTCGTCGTCACCCGGGGCGCCGCCGGGGCGCTGGCGGTGGACGGACGGGGGGTTCACCACGCCCCTCCCCCGCCGACCCCGGCGGCCATCGTCGACACCGTCGGCGCCGGGGACGCCTTCGCGGCGGTGATGATCGCCGGGATCCTGTCGGGGTGGGATATCCGGCGATCAGTGGCCCGGGCGGGGGCCTTCGCATCGGCAGTGGTGGGGCTGTCCGGAGCGACGACCGGCGACCGGGCCTTCTACGAGCCGTTCCGGCGGGAGTGGCATGCGGAATGAGCCTCTCCTTTGGAACTATTCCATAGTCACTTCGTATCATTTCCGTTACAATGACGGAATTGTCGGCCGGGGCCTTGCAAGCCGATACCCTCATCAACGATTCGGAACCGTGGCGGTTATGCAGAATCTCAGTCTCCAGAACAAAATCGTCTTCTCGCTGGCCCTCTCCATGATTCTGGTAGGGATCGGACTCTCCTTCTTCTACGTGCGGGACTACCGGGCCGACTTGGTGGAAGAGTTGCGTTACAAGGCCAAGGCCATCGGCCGGATGGCGGAGAACGCCCGGACGGCCGCCGCCGAGGCGCTGGGGAAATACGACGCCATCAAGTACGAAGAGAT
>JADGCD010000033.1:0-582 GCA_015229165.1 Nitrospinota bacterium
CCCGTATCTTCGGGGCGCCGGTCACCGAGCCGCAGGGGAAGGCGGCCCGCATCAGGTCGGCGAACCCGGCCCCCTCCCGCAGACGCCCGGTGACGGTGGAGGTCAGGTGGATGACCGTGGCGAACCGCTCCACGGCGCACAGCGACGGGACGGCGACGCTCCCCGGGCGGCAGACCCGCGACAGGTCGTTGCGGATCAGATCGACGATCATGACGTTCTCCGCCCGCTCTTTTTCGCTCGCTGCCAGCGCCTCGGCCCGCTGGCGGTCTTCCTGGGGCGTGGCGCCCCGGGGGGCGGTCCCCTTGATGGGGCGGGACTCGACGAAGCCTGCCGCATCGACCGACAGGAACCGCTCCGGCGAGGTGGAGAGAATCGCCCCGTCGTCGAGAGCGATATAGGCGCCGTAGGGGGCGGGGCTGACACGCCGCAGCGAAAGCCACGCGTCGGCGGGCGCAAGGGGGCTTGCCCCTTCGAACCGTTGGGAGAGGTTGACCTGATAGACGTCCCCGGCGGCGATATACTCCCGCACCCGCTCCACGGCGCCCCGGTAGGCGTCGGCGGTCATGGCCGGAGCAAAGGAGA
>JADGCD010000033.1:618-15114 GCA_015229165.1 Nitrospinota bacterium
GGGGAAGTCGACGGGCCTCGTCGGCCGAGTGGGCCAGCGCGTGAAGGTCGGCGTCGGCGCTCCCCACGGCGATGGACCGACCGGTCTGGTGGTCGAAGGCGATGAAGCCGTCGTACCAGCCGATCCGCAGATCCCCCTCGGGGGCCGGGGGGGCCGTGAGGTTGAGCGACGGTTCGCCCCACGGGGCCAGCCCGTAGCCGAGAAAGCCGACCGCCCCGCCGGTGAAGGGGGGGAGATCGGCGGAGGGGTCGGCCCAGGTCACGCCCCGTCGGGTCATCCGCTCGATCCGCTCGAACGGGTCGCCATCGACCGCCTCCTCCCCCGCGCCGTGCCGGAGGCGCCATCGCCCCCCGGCGCCGTCGAGGGTAATCACCGGGCGGCGCATGAGGTAGGACCAGCGGCCATACGCCCCGCCGGGGAGGGAGCTGTCGAGCCAGACCAGCCCCGGCTCTCCGGCGGCGACGCGGAAGAGGGACGCCGGATCGACCGGCGCAAGGGGGCGGTGGCGAAGGGTCAGTTCCACATGGATCTTCCGGGGGAGTGACGGTCAGGGGAAGTATACCGCAGGCGAAGGTTCGGCCTTGACCTCTTGTGGCCGAAGCGGGCAAAGAACGGGGCTCTTCGTGAGAGCGACAAGAGGAAGACCCCCGCAAGGGTGTTACAACGCCCCGAGGCGCCCCACTCCCTCAAGCCCGGCGGAAGGGTAGTAGATGAGGGTCGCTTTCCCCTCGATGTTCGCCAGCGGCACCGGCCCCCACGAGCGGGAGTCGTGGCTGTTCTCCCGGTTGTCCCCCACCACATAGACCGTCCCCGGCGGCACGGTCTGCGGCCCGGCGGGCGCCGGGCTCCGGTCGGCCAGGATTTCGCTCCACTCCCCCCGCCGCGCCGACGTGGGAGAGGGGCCGGCGGCCCGCTGTCCGTTGACGTACAAAACGCCATGACGGACGGTGATCACGTCTCCCGGCAGGGCCACCACCCGTTTGATGAAGAGTCGCCCACCGGCGCCGGGAAGGGTGGCCGGGGGGGTGAAGGTGACCACGTCCCCCCGCTGCGGGAGGTCCCAATTGTAGAGGGCGCCGTCGACGAAGGGGAGCCGCAGGCCGTACCGGGCCTTGTTGACCAGGATGTAGTCCCCCTGCTTCAGGGTCGGCTCCATGGAGCCGGAGACCACCTGATTTGCCTCCACCAGTGTGGCCCGGGAGAAAAGGGCCAGCAGCAGCGCCAGCAGGGTGGCGGTGAAGAGATCCCGCCCGAGCCGGGTGAGCCGTCGTCCGATACCGTCCATGATCCGTCCGTGGAGAGGGGTACTTCTCTCCCTATCGGACGGGGGAGGCGGCGGCTTGATCATTTCTTTCCGCCGAGTGGGATTGCGGCCAACGGGCGGTAGACCGACCCGTCGGGGTGGAGGGCGCTTTCGTAGAGGGTGATTCCGGTCACCGGCATGATCCCGGCGCCGACCCCCTTTTTCTCCCGGACGAGCCGGGCGAGCCGTCCCCGGACCCGGTCGGTGACGACCCGCCCGACGGTCAGATGGGGGGCGTAGCTCCGTTCGTCCGGGACGACACCGAGCGGAAGGAGTTCGTTCGACAGGGCCTGCTCCAACCCTTGCGCCTTCCCAAGATCGCCCAATACGCCGAGCCAGAGGACCCGGGGTTTGTCGTGGTTGGGGAAGAGGCCGATCCCCTCGATGGACAGGGAGAAGGGGGAAACCTCCGCCACGGCGCGGTGGGCGGCGGCGACGAGGTCGTCGATCCGCTCGGGGGGGTTGTCGCCGAGAAACTTGAGGGTGATGTGGAGGTTCTCCCCCTTCACGGGACGGACTTCGGCGGGGGGGAGGGCGAACGATTCGACGAGGCGGACCACCTCGTCCCGGATCGGCTCGGGAAGATCGAAGGCAAAGAAAAGCCGTCGGGTCGACGTGACGTCTCCCCGTCGGGGGGTCGTCTCCCCCCCTCCCCGGATCATCCTCAACGCCATAGCCACTCCCTTGCGACAACGTTCGCTATACTAGTACGAACGGCGACAGGCGACAACCGTACGGGAGCGACCGATGGACGACGATGCGGCGGGGCTGAAAGCCCTGGGGGCGGGGACCACCCGCTATGCCTACGACCGGCCCGACGCGGGGCTCCTGGAGGCGTTCGCCAATCCTTTCGCCGACCCGTCGCGCAACCGGGCCGGGGTGGACGGGACCGTCCGCATCGAGGCGCCGGAGTTCACCAGCCTCTGCCCCCTCACCGGGCAGCCCGATTTCGCCGTCATAATCGTCGAGTACCGTCCGGACCAACTCTGCGTGGAGAGCAAATCGCTGAAGCTCTATCTGATGGGGTTCCGCCAGTACGGGGAGTTCCACGAATCGTGCGTGAACCGGATCGCCAACGATCTGGTGGCCTTGCTGAAACCGAAGTGGCTGAAAGTGGAGGGACGGTTCACGCCGCGCGGCGGAATCGCCTTTTGGCCGACGGCGGAATATGGGGAACGGTAGGCCCCCGGTCACATTTTCTGAATGGAGTTTGTCATGAAACGCTGGTTCCTTTCGTTGCTGGTCGCCCTTGCCGTCGCCCCCCCCGCCTTCGCCCAGGAGACGCCCCCCGCCGAACCGGCCGCGCCGGTGGTAGCGGCGGAGGAGCGGCCGACGTTCCATGTACTCTTCCTGCCGGGGGTCCGGACCATGGACTCGAACAAATGGAAGATCAGCGTCAGCGACGGCACCGGCGACGCCTCGCGGCAGACGGTCCTGGGAGGGGAGTTCGACTTCGCCCTCCCCCATTGGCCCGCCGCGTTGCTGGTGGGGGGGGACTGGTCCCGTTCGTCGAAGGACGACTGGGGCCGCTCGTCGACCGACAGCGGCAGCGTGGAAGGGACGGTGTGGGAAGGGTACGTCGGCGCCCGCAAATATTTCGGCAAGAAGAACATCACCCCCTACGCCAATGGCGCTGTGGCGGTGGTCAACTCGCGGCTGACGGGGAAGGGCTACACCACCAGCGAGAAGACCGAAGTCGGTGTCATGGGCGGGGGGGGGCTGTTGCTGAACCTCGGCCCGTTCTGCATGGGGATCGACGGTCGCGCCCTGCTGGCCGCCGACGTCGGCTCCTACGCCCAGTTCACCGGCGTGGTGGGGTTCAGCTTCTGACCGGACCCGTCACGGGAACGCCGGGGTCGGCCCGATGGTCGGCCCCGGTTTTTTGTCGGCCAACGTGGCAAGTAGCGGCTCACTCCTCCTCCCCCCGTCCATAGCGGCGGAACTCGTCGCGGAAGAAGAGCTTCTTCGTGTCGACCAGCCGGTCGACGTACAGAACGCCGTCCAGATGGTCGAGCTCGTGCTGGAAGGCCCGGGCGGTGAACCCTTCCGCCTCGATGGTGAGCGGTTTTCCGTACCGGTCGAAGGCGTCGATGACCACCGCCACCGGGCGGCGGACCAGTCCGACGAGCCCATCCACCGACAGGCACCCCTCGAAATCCTCCGCCGTCTCTTCCGACACCATCCGCAGCGTCGGGTTGACGAGGACGGTCAGGGGAAACTCAGGAGCCTCCGGGTAACGGGGGTTGTCCCCCCCCTCCACCACCACGATCCGTTTCGACGCATGAACCTGCGGCGCGGCCAGCCCCGCCCCATCCAACTCCCGCATGGTGTCGATCATGTCGTCAATGAGCCGCTGGATGGCCGGGTCGGCCAAGGTCTCCGGCGACACCCCTTCCGCCACCCGGCGCAACACCGGATGCCCCATCTGCGCGACTTTCAGGATGGACATCGGCTTACCCGAAATACTTGGCCCGGTAATGCTCCAGCGTCTCGATGGCCAGGTTCCGGCACCCGCCGCAACCAGTGGCGATCTTCGTCCGCTCCTGTAGCGTCTCGAAGTCGGTGACTCCTTCGAGCACTTCCTCCTCGATCTCCACGTCGGTGACGTTCAGGCAGTGGCAGATGGTCTTGGCCGTCTTCACCTCCACCCGGTCCTCTTTCCCGTTCTTGCGGAAATAGTCGTGGATGGCGGCCCGAAGCGCCTTGTCCCCCAGCACGGAGCAGTGGATCTTGATCGACGGCAACCCGCCGAGCCGGTCCATGATGTTCTCCGGCTTCAGTTTCAGCGCCTCTTCCACCGTCATCCCCCCGTTCTCCGTCACCATCTCCGACATCATGGAGGTGCTGCCGATGGCCGAGGCGCAACCGAAGGTTTTCCATTTCAGGTCGGTGATCCGCTCGTCGGCGTCGACCTTGATCCAGATCTTCATCATGTCGCCGCAGGTGGGATTGCCGACCATACCGACGCCGCTGGCCCCGTATTGCTCCTCCGGCACCTGCAACACGTTGCGGGGGTTGGAGAAATGGTCCATGACGGTGTCGCTGTAACCGAAATTCGTATCCAACGTTCGATCTCCTTCACGCAAAACTTCAGACGGGCCGACAGTGGCCCGATGTCAATGGGGAAGCAAGATACAGGCCATCCTGTCCGCTTTAACGCCTTTTGTTATCAGCATCTTTGCGACTTTCCACCCTCTCGGATTGGAGAGATACGGACAATCGTGACTGAATGACGACACAACGGGACAACCGCGTCGCCACCCATCCATCCCACCAATGTAACGCCAAACTCCCCCAACTGGCAACGCACTACCAAATCATGAATAGCAATTATACTATAATAATGCTATAGTTACCTGTACAAATGGAGCAGCTCCTGCCGGACCGCCTCCACCAGTCCCTCCCCGCGTCCCAGGTCGAAGCAGAGCCGCACCCCCTCCAGCAGGGCGGCCTGACGGGCGGTGTCGCCGTCGGGGGCGCCGGAGAGGATGACCACCGGAACGTTCCGCCCGGCGTCGAGATCGCGCAGTCGCTGAATGAGGGCGAACCCCCCTTCCCGGTCGCTGCGGGCATCGACCACCACCATGTGGACGAGCCATGCGGAAAGCTCGGGGGCGAGGCTCTCCATCGGGATCGGGGCCACCCGGACCTCCTTGAGGGCTTCAAGGGCGGCTTTGGCGATCCGTTCGCTCTCCCGGTCGAGCCCCACCAGCGCCACCCGGGGGGACTCCACCGGCAGGGTGATGAAGAAGTCGCTCCCCTTCCCCTCGTCGGAGCGGGCCTCGATGTCCCCGCCGTGGGCCCGCACCAGCCCGGCGCACAGCGGCAGCCCCAGGCCGAAGCCGGTCTCCCCGGCGCTCCCCTTGGTGCTGGTGGCGGCGGCGGAGTCGAACAGGTTCGGAATCATCCGGGCTGGGATGCCGGGGCCGGTGTCGGAGAGGGCCACCACATGCTCCGAGTAGGAGGGGAACCAGGCGCGAACCGTGTCTCCCTTGCGGCAGAACTTGACGGCGTTGGTCACCAGGTTGGCGAAGACCTGCGCCAGCAGCTCCGGGTCGGCGTAGAGGGTGGCGTCCACCGGGATTTCGTTGACGAACCGGACCCCCTTGGACTCGGCCACGGTCCGGTGGTCGTCGAAAACCTTCTCCAACAGGGTATAGAGGGAAAAATAGCGGGCCTGCAGGACGATCCTGCCGCTCTGGAGACGCCCGACGTTGAGGAGCCGCTCCACCATGCCGGAGAGCCGTTGCAACGTGGCCAGCGCCCGGCCGATCAGATCTTTCCCCTCCTCGGTGGCCGGGTCGATGACCCCCTCGTCGAGGAACCGCAGAAACCCGATAACCCCGGCCAGCGGCGACCGGAGGTCGTGGCTGACCAGCGAGAGGAACTGGTCCTTCAGGCGGTTGGCCTCTTCGGCGCGCCGCTTTTCCTTGAGGAGCCGCTCTTCGGCCTCCACCCGGGCGGTGACGTCGCGGGCGATACCGGAGACGCCGATGACCCGCCCGTCCTGCAACAGGGGGCGCCCGGAGAATTCGAGCATGACGTAGCCCCCCCCCTTCCTGCGGATGCGCATCTGGTTGCGGGGGGGGGCGTCGGAGGAGAGAGCCCGGTGGAAGGTCCCGTCGGAGAGGGCCAGGTCGTCGGGGTGGACCAGTTCGGAATAGTGGCGCCCGATCCATTCCGCCGGTTTCCAGCCGGTAATGGTCTCGAAGGCGGCGTTGATGGTGGCCAGCTTCCCCTCGGGGGTGAGGGTATAGACGTAGTCCCGCAGATTGTCCAGCAGGTCGTGGTAGCGCCGTTCGGTCTCGGCCAGCCGGGTGGTGGCGGAGAGATGGTCGGTCAGGTCGAGCCCGGCCACCACCGCCAGCTTCAGGGCGCCGGAGGGGTCCCGCACCGGCGCCAGCGACCAGGAGACGTCGGCCCGGGCGCCCTCCGGCGAGCGCCAGACACCGGCGCGGGGGGCGATCCGCTCGGCGCCCCGCCGAACCGCCTCGAAGGCGTCGGCCGCTTCGGCGGCCTCGTCGCCTCCCATGAGGGTCTCCCAGAAAGGGCGTCCCTCCAACGTGGCGCCGACGACGCCGAGCCGGTCGCTCAAGGCCCGGTTGACCCGCCCCACCCGTCCGGCGGCGTCGACGATAAGGGTCAGCGCCCCGGTGGCGGCGAAGAGGGCGGCCAGAAGCGCCCCCTCGTCCCCCGCCCCGAGCGGCTTGTCATTCCGGTCCGGCATCGGTCGCTCGCATCGGTTGGTTATCTTTCCAGTGTAGCCCGGATTCATCTTCCCCGCCGTTCGGGATAGAATATTTCATGCTCATCGACACCCATGTCCATCTGGTCACCCACCGGATGGCCGCAAAGACCGCCGACGCCTTCGCCCGGCGCTACCCTTCCGCTTTCGAGCGGGCGTTCCACAAGGGACGCTCGCCCCTGTCGCCCGCGCTGATGGCGTGGCTGAAACCGTTGTCGGTGGAGCGGCTGGCGGCCCTGTGGATCGAAGAGATGGACCGACACGGGGTCGACCACGCCTGCTTCCTGCCGATCTTCGGCGGCTCCCACGGGGAGTTGGACGAGTTCCTGTCGCTGGCGCCGGGGCGGTTCTCGGGCTATCTGTTCCTCTCCGAGCCCCACACGAAAAAGGCGCTCCGGGAGGTCCGGTCGTGGCGCAAAAAGAATCCCCGGTTCGTGGGGGTCAAACTCTACCCGTCGCTGTCGCATATCTCCGTGGCCGACGATCGGCTCTTCCCCCTCTACGAGACGCTGGCGGAGTTGGGGATGCCGGCGCTGATCCACTTCGGGATCACCACGGCGCCGGTGGCCGACTACCGCTACACCAACCCCCTCGACCTTCAGCTTCCGTCCCGCCTGTTCCCCGACACCCGCTTCATTGTGGCCCACTTCGGCGCCGGATTCTTCCGGGAGCTGCTGTTGCTCGGCTACCATGCGGCCAACGTCTACGTCGACACGTCGGGAACCAACAACTGGCGGGAGTTCCTTCCGGCGGTCATGCCCCTTTCGACGATCTTCCGGCGGACGGTGGAGGTCTACGGCGCCGAACGGATTCTCTTCGGCACCGACAGCATGCTCAAACCGGACGCGGGATACCGGGGGCATATCCTCGCAGAACAGCGGAAGGCGGTCGGGGCGGCGAAGTTGACGGCGGCCCAAAAAGAGGCGATTTTCGCTGCGAACGGGGGGCGGCTGTTCGGCCTGCCGGGGGCATAACCGCAAAGAAAGGGGGGTTCCCATGCGCGGTCGGTTCGTTTTCACCATGCTGGTCGTCACGTTCATGCTCGCCACTCCCGCCCGGGGGGAGGAGGGCACGCTCTTCGGCATGGAACGGCGGCGCGACCAGTTCCCCACCGATTTCGGCTACTTCGTCTACCCCATCTCCGGCAAGGTTCCCGGCATCGGCACGGCCTACGGGGCGGGGGGGACGGTGACCAACGTCGAAGGGACCGACACCGACTTCACCGGCTTCGCCATCCGGGGCGACTTCGAGGCCACCGGAGCCCTTCTGCTGAATTACCACCTGATCGACGAGCGGCTGATCTTCGACCTGGGCAACTACACCGCCAAGGTGGCGCCGCAGGGGTTCCGCCGGGGAATCGGCTCCTCCCGGGACGACGTCCTCCACCTGGAGGTGGAGTCGGAGGTGACGGTGGCCCAGACGACCCTCACCTTCTACGAGCGGATGCTGGAGTTCTACGGCCGCTACGGTTTCGGCGCGCAGCGGCTCAACCGGGTGCTGGACGCCGACGGCAAACCGTTCGAAAACGTGGACAACCGGAAACACTACTTTCAGGCGCTCTCGCTGGGGGGGGGCGCTGGACGTCACCGACGACCGGCAGGATCCCCGCCGGGGGGTCCGGTTCGAGGTCAAGGATTTGATGCTCTTCGCCGACCGGATCGGGGGGCTCGACTACGACACTTTCGACGCCAACCTGACCGGCTACCTGCCGGTGGGAGAGCATAACGTCTGGGCCTTCAACGCCTTCTACTCCACCGCGCTGGTCCGCCACACCGGCGACACCGACCGGGAGCGGCTCCGCCGTGAGCAGGGGTTGCAGTGCGACCAGATCACAGACCCGGCGGGGCGGCAGGAATGCCGGACCGCCGAAGACAAGCTTCTCGACGAGATCATCGCGGAGAACGCCCACGGTCGGGCCAGCGGGCTGGGGGGAACCCAACGGCTCCGCTCCTACCCCATGGAGCGCTTTTTCGCCGGGCAGACCATCTTCTTCGGGACCGAGTTCCGCTACAACCTGACGGAAGAGGCGACCCTGATGGACTGGTACATCCTGCGGGGACTGCGGACGAACATCCAACTGGCCCTGTTCGCCGACGCGGGAACGGTGGCCGACGACGGGGCCGACCTGACGAAAAACTACAAGACCAGCGTAGGGGCGGGGGTGCGGGTTCTCTTCTCGGGGGTGACGATTCGCCTGGACGTGGCCGTGGGGGACGAGGGGACCGAAATGCAGCTCTTCCTCGACTATCCCTGGAGCATGTTCAGCGTCGACCGGGTGCTCTGACCGGGCCGCTTCCGCCGGAACGGGTCAGGAGTGGGGGTGGGCCAGGTCGTCCTGCTCTTCGAAATACTCCACGCCGAACTCCACCTTGCCGCCGAAATCGGAGACCCATACGATGGAGCCGTCGATGTTGCGCTGCTCGGGGGGATCGCCGCTCCAGAGTTCAATCACCACCGTCTGGCCGTTGCGGATTTCCGGCTCGGGCAGTTCTTCGAACCGCATGCCGGTGGAGGAGTAGTCGAGCAGACGCGGCGTGAACCGGACGAAGTCCATCCCCTCCTGCACAAGCAGGTTCAGGGTGGTGAAGACCTGCTCGTCCCGCTCGGCCCTGCGTCGTTCCGATCCGTCCCCCATGGTGGCGTCTCCCTTGTCGCTGTCTGACTCATCGTACCATGCCGACGTTCCCCGGGGGAGAAAGAGACCGGGCGGGAACGGGCTATCGCCCCCTGTCGGGGGCGGGGGCGTTTTGCTCCACGACCGTCCGCAGGGCATGGAAACTGTCGATCCGCTTGAGCGCCTCCCGGACGGGGGCCTTCGACAGCAGGCGGCTCAACCCGGCCAGAATGGTGATCTGCGCCTTGTCGTCCCCCTGCGGGGTCAGGATCAGGAATACCAATTGGGCGTCCTGTCCGTCCCGGGCGTTGAAGTCGATCCCCCCCTCCGAAATCCCTACGCAGATGACCGGCGCCCGCAATCCGGCCAACCGGGCGTGGGGAATCGCCACGCCGTTGTCGAGCCCCGTGGGGACGATCCGCTCCCGCGCCAGCGCCCCCGTGCGGATGACCTCCCCGTCGAGCCCGGTCTCCTCGGCGGCCAGCGCCGAAAGCTCGCCGATCACCTCCTCCGGCGTCCGGCCTGCCAACGCCGGGACGAAAAGGGCCTCGCTGAAATAGTCCAAGAGGGTGCGGGCCTTGCTCATGTCCAGCAGCCGCCGCATGGCGGGCCCGCTGATGACCGAAGTGACCAGCGCCATGATCACCAGCGCGACGAACATCGGTTGGCCGATCACCCCGTATTGAAGGGCCAGGGTGGCCAGCACGATCTCCATGGCCCCCCGGGCGTTCATGCCGAAACCGATGGCCCACGCCTCGTTGCTCTTCACCCCGGCCCGCCTCGCCCCGTAGGCGCATCCCAGAATCTTTCCGACGCAGGCGATGACCAGCACCACGGCGGTGAGGGCAAGGTCGAAGTTGACGGCGAAATTGACCTTCAGCCCAATGCTGGCGAAAAAGAGGGGGGCGAAGATGAAGGAGACGAAATGTTCGATCGTCTGTTTCGTTTTCTGGCGCAGGTGGGGGGAGTCGCCCAGCGCGATCCCGGCGATGAAGGAGCCGAACACCGCATGGATGCCGATCCATTCGGTAAACGCCGCGGCGATCAGGGCCAACGACACCGCAAAGCCGATCACCCCGCCCGGCCAGGTGGTATGCCGGTTGAGCCACGGCAGGGAGGCGTTGATGGCCCACCGACCCACCGTGAGCGCCAGAGCGGCGAAAAGAAGGGTCAGCCCCACCGTCTCCCCGGCGGTGAACCGGCCTCCGCTGATCCCCATCATGCCGAGCAGCAGGGCGAACACCGACCAGCCGAAGAGGTCGTCGAACATCGCCGAGGCGATGACCGTCATGCCAATGTCGGTCCGGTAAATATTCAGGTCCATCAAGGTTTTCGCGATGACCGGCAGGGCGGAGATGGATAGGGCCGTGGCGAAAAAGAGGGTATAGAGAAGGGGCGCCACCCCGTCGGGACGCCCCAGAAATTCGGGCAGCGTTCCCGCGAAGACAACCCCGATGGCGAAGGGGGCCGCGATGCCGCCAAGGCTCACTCCCAGCGCCGCCCGTCCCTGCCGCCAGACGCTGGCAAGCTCCACCTCCAGCCCCGCCACCAGCGTGAACAGGACCACCGCCACCAAGGCGAATCCGTTAAGGAACAGGGCGGCGTTGGGGGTCGGATTGATGAACGAGAAGAACTCCGGCGCAAAGGTCCCGGCCACCGTGGGCCCCAGCAGGATGCCGGCAAGGATCTCCCCCACCACCGCCGGCTGGCCGATCCGGCGGGCGCTTTCGCCCAGTATCCGCGCCGCCCCGAGAAGCGCGCCGAGCGCCAGCAGTGTGGCGGTTATCTCACCATGCGTCATCCGTGTCGTTCCTTCCAAGCGTCCTCCGCATCGGGTCCGCCCCTCCTCTCTTTGTCAAAGGGAAGCCTATGGTACCCGTTCATTCCACGCAAAGACAAACCGGGAACCGCTTCGGCCCTTCTGCGTCGCCCCCCCGGAAGCGCGAGCCGACGGCGAGCCGTGGTAGAATCGTCACTCGCTCCTCATCTTGCGCAAGGACCCGAACCGGCATGGATCTCGACAGCACTCCCGGCCTCTCGGTGGACATCGTCCGCGTGCAGCCGATACCCGGAGACCAGATTCCCCCCAGCCACCGCTGCGGCTTCTCCTACACCATCCAGATCAACAACCACGGCGAAAAGACCGTCCAGTTGCTGGGCCGCAAGTGGATGATCAAACAGGCCGACGGCCAGATCGAGACGGTGGAGGGGGACGGGGTGGTCGGCGAGCAACCGACGCTGACGACGGGGCAGAGTCACACCTACACCAGCTTCTGTCTCCTGACGGGGGATCACGGGGCGATGTGGGGGCTCTACCTTGGCCGGGACGAGGAGGAGACGCCGGTGATCTGGCGCATTCCCCGGTTCGACATGGATAAAAACGCCGACGCTCCCCATGCGGACGACGAAGCGCTATAGCCCGACATGAGTTCAAAGAAAATCCTGCTCATGGCCGTCGGCTGGCTCCTGCTGGCGCTCCCGATCCTCTCGAAAGCCCTCTCCTTCTCGGTGATGGGGCTGGGGAAGGAGACGCTCTTCGCCCTCTGCTGGCTCGTCGGCGCGCCGATCCTGGTCTACGCCAAGATCAAAATGCGGTGATCGCCGACAATTGCGTCGGGGACAGAGGGGGTGATACGATAACTCTCTTGGAAGCAGTTTGACCGGAAAGGTTTACCCCCCATGACCGACACCAACGAACCGGTCGGCCCCGCCCCGCAGGGGGGCGCCGGGTCGGCCCAGAAAAAGATCGTCGTCGGCGCCGTCATCATCGTCGCCGCCATCGTCTCCCTCATGTACTCGGCCATCGACACCAGCGCCAGCTACTACGTCACCGTTTGCGAAGCCCGGAACATGGACGCAGGCGACCTGACCAACCGGTCGCTTAGGCTGGAGGGGGTCGTCGCCCCCGGCTCGGTGGTCAACGACGGCAAGAACCTCCAGTACACCTTCGACATCCTTGAAGACCCGGAGAAAAACCCCGACTGCGCCGACAAGGTGGCGGTCTTCCACAAGGGAGTTCTGCCCGACCTGATGCAGCCGGGCGCCGTGCCGGAGAACATGGTCACCAACCTGAAAGTCATCGTGGAGGGGCGCTTCGACGCGAAGGGCGCCTTCGTGGCCGACCGGGTGCTGACCAGTTGTCCCTCCCGCTACAACGCCGCCGAAGATGTGAAAAAACCGGTCTGACCCCGCGCGGACCCCGACTCCAGCAACCCCCGCGCCCCCGGTGGGCGCCCGACCGTACCGGAAAGGTGACAAGCCTCCCATGAACGAAATCGGCGAATTCTCCCTGCTGCTCGCGCTGGGCGCCAGCCTCTACGCCATCGTCACCCCGGTGATCGGCGACCGGACCGGCTCGGCGGCCATGGTCAAAAGCGGCGAACACGCCCTGCTGGCGGTCTTCGGGTTGCTGTCGCTGGCCTCGGCCTGCCTACTCTACGCCCTCTTCGCCAACGACTTCTCGCTGGACTATGTCTACAGCTACACTAACCGGGACCTGCATCCG
This sequence comes from Nitrospinota bacterium, assembly GCA_015229165.1. Classification (GTDB taxonomy): domain Bacteria; phylum Nitrospinota_A; class UBA7883; order UBA7883; family JADGGD01; genus JADGCD01. Next base: position 13,286 of record JADGCD010000033.1, read on the forward strand.
GTCTACCGGCTGACCGCCTTCTGGGCGGGGCAGAAGGGATCGCTTCTCCTGTGGGGATGGATGCTCGCCTTCTTCGGCGCAGTGGTGATCCTCCAGAACCGGGAGATGAACCGCGCGCTGATGCCCTACGTCACCAGCGTCATCGCGGCGACCCTGGCCCTCTTCGGGTTCCTGTGCGTCTTCGCCACGCCGGTCTTCGAGCGGATGCCGATGCTCCCCGACGACGGTTACGGCCTCAACCCGATGCTGGAGAATCCGGGGATGATCTTCCATCCCCCCACCCTCTACGTCGGGTTCGTCGCCTTCACCATCCCCTTCGCTTTCGCGCTGGCCGCGCTCATCCAGCGCCAGCTCGGCGACAGCTGGATCCGGACCACCCGCCGGTGGACCATCTTCGCCTGGCTCTTCCTGACCATCGGCAACATCCTGGGCGCCAACTGGGCCTACGTGGAGTTGGGATGGGGGGGCTACTGGGCGTGGGACCCGGTGGAGAACGCCTCGTTCATGCCGTGGCTCACCGGCACCGCCTACCTCCACTCGGTGATGATCCAGGAGAAAAAGGACATGCTCAGGACCTGGAACATGGTCCTGGTGACGCTGACCTTCCTGCTGACCATCTTCGGCACCTTCATCACCCGCTCCGGGCTCATCAGCTCGGTCCATTCTTTCGGCGAGTCGACGGTGGGGGTCTACTTTGGCGTCTTCCTTATCGTCACGATCCTCGTGGCGACGTACTACATCGTCACTCGGCTGGCGTTGTTGAAATCCCCCTACCGGCTCGACTCGATGCTGTCGCGGGAGGCGTCGTTCCTCTTCAACAACCTGATTCTCATCGGGGCCGCTTTCACCGTCTTCTGGGGCACCCTCTTCCCGATGATCTCCGAGCTGATCCGGGGAGAGAAAATCACCGTCGGCCCCCCCTTCTTCAACCAGGTCATGATCCCCATCGGACTGGCGCTGCTGGCGCTGACCGGCATCTGCCCGCTCATCGCCTGGCGCAAGGCGAGCGTGGCCAACTTCAAGAAGAACTTCCTCGCCCCGGCCGCCGTCACCGTGGTCGCCGCCGTCGCCATCGGCGCCGCCGGAGTCACCGCCTTCATGCCGTGGCTTGCGTTGACGCTTTGCTCCTTCGTGGGCGCCACCATCACCATCGAAATCTGGCGCGGCGTCTCCGCCCGGGCGGCAGGCGGCAAGGAGAACTACTGGCAGGCGTTCCTCTCCCTCTTCTGGCGCAACAAGCGCCGCTACGGTGGCTATGTGGTCCACATCGGCGTCATCCTGACCTTCGTCGGCTTCACCGGCGCCGCCTTCAACCAAGAGACCGAGGCCACCCTCTTCCCCGGCGACAAGCTGACCATCGACGACTACGCCCTGACCTACTATAACTTCGAGTGGAAACGGGACGTCGAAACCAAGGAAGAGGCCACCGCCACCCTGCTGGTCGAGCGGGACGGCGAGAAGATCGGCTGGGTCCGCCCCGAGCGGAACACCCACTACATGAAATCGATCCGGGGGGAGATGATGCCCCAGCCGACGTCGGAAGTGGCCATCCGCACGACGTACGAGGAAGACCTCTACGTCATCTTCGCCGCGCTCAACGAAGACGGCTCGGCGACATTCAAAGTCCACATCAACCCGCTGGTGAAATGGTTCTGGCTCGGCGGCGTGGTGATGACGTTGGGGGGGATCCTCGCCATCTGGCCCGACCGCCGCGAGCGGGAGCGGTTCATGGCGCGCCACCGGGCGGAAGCCGCCAGCGCGTAAGCGTCACGACAAAAAGAAACCGCCGGGGTGGAACGACTCCGGCGGTTTTCATTCCCCCCCCCATA
>JADGCD010000336.1:0-526 GCA_015229165.1 Nitrospinota bacterium
CAACCGGTCTGCCGGGCGAAGTCGGTCGGCAAGAAGGAAATCCTGTTCCACGAGGGGCAGGAGGGGTCGACGGTCTACTTCCTCATCGAGGGGGGGGTGAAGCTCTACCGGACCAACGCCGAGGGGAAGGAATCGACCATTCACCTGGTGAACGGGGGGGAGATCTTCGCCGAAATCCTGTTCGAGCTCTCCAACCGCTATCCCGTGACCGCCATGACGCTGGAGCCCTCCGTCCTGCTGCTGATCGACGCCGAACGGTTCCGGGGGCTCATCGCCGAACGCCCCGACTTCGCCCTGCGGATGATCACGCTGCTGGCGCAACGGCTCAAGGGGTTGGTGGGCGCCGTGGAGAAAATGAAGCAGGCCAGTCTGGCCCAGCGGTTCGTCGCCTACCTGCTGACCCTCACCGGCGGGGCGACCGGGAAAGAGGGCCACCTGCCGGTGACCAAGCGGGAGCTGGCGCTGCATCTGGGAGTGGCGCCCGAGTCGCTCTACCGGCTGATCCGCAAGCTGACCGACGCCGGGG
>JADGCD010000336.1:560-778 GCA_015229165.1 Nitrospinota bacterium
GTGCTGCGCCGCCTGGAACCGGACGATGATGCCTGATCCGTCACCGTGCCCCCGCTGCGGGGCGACGGACGGACAGCGGGCGGTGGTCTATCTGGGCGGCGTCCAGCGGCTTGTCTGCGGGGACTGCGGAGCCACGGTCCGCACCTTCATCCGGGGGACCGACTTCCTGCTGGTCGGCGTGGTGGCGGCAGTGATTCTCTTCTGGCTCGTCTTCAGGC
>JADGCD010000336.1:807-2084 GCA_015229165.1 Nitrospinota bacterium
CGCTTCGGCCAAGGTCTCGGTCCGGCTCCCCCCTCCGGCGATAGAGGAAACCCCTTGCGCCACCACCGGATCGGCGGCGTCGACCGCCAGATCCCGGGCGAACGGCTGCGACAGGGTCTGGTAGTTGAGCGCCACCCGGATCGTGTACGGCGCCGCCCCGGCCACGGCCAGCCGGTAGGTCACCCGGTCGGAGCCGCCGGTGAAATCGTCGTCCGCCAACGCCCCGCCGACCACCTGCGCCGCCGCCGGGGCGGTCCGTTTGTCGAACCCTTCCGGCAGGAGCCGGTTGTCTTTCAGGTAGCGGGCGGCGCGCAACAGGGTATGGGTCACCTCCCTGTCGCTGTTCCCCATGACCGGCTCGTAGATCTGGACCTGCCCGGCTTCGACGATCAGGTCGTGATGCGGCTCGTAGGCCGCCGGGTCGGTGGCCCCGTCGTCCCCGGCCACGGCGCCGTCGTCCCCCACCGCCCCCGAAGAGAAGACGACGATCCCCGTGGCGTCGGTCACCGTCACCGTCAGGAAAGCCCGCCGCGACGGGTAGCTGGTGGGGAGCTTGTGCCCCCCCTTGTTGACCGCCACCACGTCGAACGAGAGGGTCGACCCTGCCAGCAGAGGCTTCTCGACCGTCACCGCCGCCCCCTCCCGCAGCAGGGCGCGGGTGGCGGCGATGGCGCCGTCATAGTTGGCCGCCGGGGCGCCCAACGCGGCCCGGTTGTCCCGGACCAGCGTCTGCAGGAAGGTGTTCGACCCGACGATCAGGTGACGGGCGAACCCCTGCCGGGCCGTCAGCCACGGGGGACGGTTGGCGATCCGAACCCCGTCGAGCGTCGCCAGATGGCAGTCGGCGCACGATTTTTCCTTCGTCCCCCCCTCCCGGAAGGCGCTATGGCCCCACTCGCTGTAGGGGGCCTGCTCCGGGAAGTATTCGGCCTCGCTTGGCGGAACCAGATTCCCTGCGGCGTCAACGAAGGGGGTTCGCAGCTCGTGGCAGGTGGCGCACAGTTCGGAAGAGGATATGTGCCGCGATCCGGTGGGGGTGTAGTCAACCTGACGCTGCATCATCATGGTGAACGGATCGTCGTACTGGCCGAAAATGCGTCGGCTTTCGTCGATGACGTAGCCCCCCGAGAACCCGGCCGCGGTTCCCAGCGTCGGGTCGTCGGCGATGGTGTGGCAGATGGTGCAGGAGGCGCCGTCTATAGCCATCGGGTACCAACCGGAGGCCGGATCGAGGCGATCGCCGCCGAAGAGACGCCTTTCGCCGTCAAGGCCGCGCG
>JADGCD010000337.1 GCA_015229165.1 Nitrospinota bacterium
GCCGATCTTCGGGTGGCGCCCCGGACCGTGCGGGTTAAGCGAGAGCCGGTGGAGCGGGAAGGGGAGGGGTACGGGCTCGGCCCGCTGGCGGCGCAAAAGATCGTCGACGAAGGGTGCAAGGTTCTGGTGACGGTCGACAACGGCGTGTCGGCCCACGAGGCCATCGCCCTGGCCACCGCCGCCGGGATCGACGTGGTGGTCACCGACCACCATCTCCTTCCCGAGTCCTTGCCCGCCCCCTTCGCTTTGGTGACCCCCCGGCTCGCCCCCGACGACGGCGAATGGGCGCCGCTGGCCGGGGTGGGGGTCGCCTTCGCCTTCGCCATGGGGCTGCGCCGGGAGCTTTTACGCCGGGGGCGTCCCCGGGAGTCGCTACCCAACCTTGCCGAGCTGCTCGATCTGGTGGCCATCGGCACGGTGGCCGACTGCGTCCCCCTGACCGGCGTCAACCGGATCCTTGTGGCCCACGGCCTGAAACGGCTCGCCTGGGGGGAGCGGGCCGGGACGGCGGCTCTCATGCGCGCCGCCGGGGTCGATCCGGGCGCCGTCGACGCCGCCGACGTCGCCTTTTCCCTGGCCCCCCGCCTGAACGCCGCCGGGCGGATGGGGTCGGCGATGAGGGGGCTTTCGCTCCTGCTGACCGACGACCGGCAGGAGGCGGCGTCGCTGGCCGACGAACTGGAAGGGGAGAACCGGGCGCGCAAGGAATTGCAGGAGCGGACCTGCGACGAGGCGCTGGCGCGGCTCGACCCGGAGCAGGTGGCCCGCGACCGGATCGCCGTGGTGGGGGGGGAGGGGTGGAAGAGCGGCATCGTCGGCATCGTCGCCTCCCGGCTGGTGGAGCGGTTCGGCGTCCCGGCGGTGGTGGTGGCCTTTGACGGCGACGGTCCGGGGCGGGGATCGGCCCGGTCGCTGCCGGGGTTCGACATCGCCGCCGCGCTGGCCCAGGGCGCCGACCTGCTGGCGGGCCACGGGGGGCACGCCATGGCCGCCGGGCTCTCGGTGGAGCGGGAGCGGTTCGCCCCTTTCTCCCGGCGCATGGCGGAGGTGGCTGCGGCGCGATTGGCGGGCGCCGACCTCTCGCCGGTGATCTTCGCCGACGCCACGGTCGATCCGGCCCGGTTCGACCTGCCGCTGATCGGGGCGCTGGCGCGGTTGGGCCCCTTCGGCGAAGGGAACCGGGCGCCCCGGTTCGTGGCCGACGGGGCGTCGGTGAGCCGCGTTTCCCCCGTGGGGAGGGAGGGGCGCCATGTCCGGCTGACGCTGGCCGGAGGGGGGGCGGAGGCCATCGGCTTTCACATGGCCGACCGGGTCGCCGGGCCGGGGCGCTACGACCTGCTGTTCGAGCCGGGGGTCAATCGGTTCAACGGAACCGTTCGCCCCCAGTTGCGGCTGGTCGACCTGCGTCCGGCGGGGGGGTGAAAAATCGGCCGGTCGGTGGTATCCTGACGACTGTTTGTCCGTTCCACCTTCACGCCGAAAAGGGTCTTCCGATGCGACACCGCCTGCTCGCCGTGGCCGCGCTTATCGCGCTGGTCGCCCTCCCCGCCCCCGCCAAGGCCGACGAGCCGCCCGAGAGTTACGGGAAGGACATGGCGGTCAACTACACCGTCGAAGGGCGGGCCTACTACTGGCTCACCTCCTTCGCCGCCACCGTCCGGGCCGACGAAGGGAGCCTGAAGGGGACCAACGTCGACCTGGTGAACGATCTGGGGCTGGAGCGGAGCAAGGGAATCCCGTCGGTGTCGCTGGGGCTGCGCTTCTGGGGGCGCAACCGGCTCCACTTCGACTACGTCAACTTCGCCTACAGCGCCCACAAGAACGTCACGTCGTCCTTCGTTTTCAACGGCGCCAGCTACCCGGCCGGCTCCGAAGTGGCCACCGACATGAGCATGACCTTCACCCGCTTCGGCTACGAGTTCGAGCTGTACAAGAGCGACGGCGGGGCGGTGGCGATGGGGCTTCTGGGCAACGCGGTCCGCAACAAGACCACGCTGGTGACCAACCAGGTGCTGTCCAACTCGGCCGACGCCTCCATCGTGGTGCCGATGCTGTCGCTGGCGGGGCGCTTCTCCT
>JADGCD010000338.1 GCA_015229165.1 Nitrospinota bacterium
GCCCATCCGAGAACCGCCACCGCCAACCCCGCCGCCACCGCCGCGACCTTGCGCATTCGGCCCCCTCTTTTCGGACCAGCTTACCACGCCCGTTCTCCCCCTTCCGGGCGACACTTGCGGTATACTTTCCCCCATGGACATCGATTACGCCTATCTCTGGATGATCGGGGGGGGGATCCTCCTCGGGGTGGAGACCTTGCTGCTCCCCGGTGTGGGGGTGATCTTCGCCGGACTGGGAGCGGTCACCGTGGGGGTGGCGTTGCTGCTCGGACTGCCGGAGAGCGCCGTGGCCCAGTTCACCCTCTTCTTCGCCGCCACCGCCCTGTGGGGCGCCCTCCTGTGGAAGCCGATGCGCCGCGCCATGAGCGGGTCCAGCCCCGGCTACGGCGACATGGTGGGGCAACCGGCGAAGGTGGTCAAAGGGGGCCTTTCAAAAGACGCCAACGGCGTCATCGCCTGGTCGGGGAGCTTCCTCACCGCCCGGCTCGACCCCGCCTCCGCCCGGACGCGGCTGGACGAAGGGGCCGACGTGGTCATCAGCCGCATGGAAAAAGGAGTCGCCCTGGTGACCGGGGCGGACGAAACACCGGATACGTCGTCAACCGTCTGACAGGGAGCGCCTCATGGACGTCTTGTTGCTGGTCATCGCCTTCGTCCTCGTCGTCACCATCTGGCAGGGGGCCAAGATCGTCCCCCAACAGTCGGCCTGGGTCATCGAACGGCTGGGAAAGTACCACTCCGTGCTGGAGCCGGGGCTTAACTTCCTGATCCCCTTCATCGACCGGGTCGCCTACCGCCACTCGCTCAAAGAGGTGGCCATCGACGTCCCCAGCCAGACCGCCATCACCCAGGACAACGTCTCCCTGATCATCGACGGCGTTCTCTACCTCAAGATCACCGACCCCAAGCAGGCCTCCTACGGCGTCACGGAGCCGTTCTACGCCATCAGCCAGCTGGCCCAGACCGCCATGCGCTCCGAGATCGGCAAGATCCAGCTCGACAAGACCTTCGAAGAGCGGGAGACCCTCAACGCCAACATCGTCCAGTCGATCAACCAGGCCTCCATCGTCTGGGGAATCCAGTGCCTCCGGTACGAGATCAAGGACATTACCCCGCCGGAGAACGTGAAGCGGGCCATGGAGCTGCAAGTGGCCGCCGAACGGCAGAAGCGGGCCACCGTCCTTGAGTCGGAAGGGAAGCGCCAGTCCCAGATCAACGTCTCCGAAGGCGAAAAGCAGCAGGTGGTGCTGACCTCCGAAGCCGCCTACACCGACCAGGTGAACCGGGCCAAAGGCGAGGCGCAGGCCATCTTGGCCGTGGCCGAGGCGACCGCCCGGGGGATCGAGAAAGTGGCCGAGGCGATCCAGAGCAAGGGGGGACACGACGCGGTGGCCCTGCGGATCGCGGAGCAGTACGTGGCCGCCTTCTCGAAACTGGCCAAGGAGGGGAACACCATCCTCCTCCCCGCCAACACCGGCGACGTCTCCGCCATGGTGGCCCATGCGCTGGCCGCCTACAAGGGGATCAGCAAGGGAACCGGCGGCGTCGAGGGCTTTTCGCTTCCCGACCTGAAATAGGCGCAGTCGAGCGCCCCCTCCCCGACCGGTCGGGCCCCAGGCGCGGGGAGCGTCCCCGTGTCACGCCGGGGCGACCGGCTGTCGGCTGTGCTAAGATACCCCCTTCGTCACGCAGTACCGAACGGAGCGACCCGATGCCCCCTCTCGACCCCGCCTCCCCCGACGACCGGCCGACCTCCGCCGCCGGTGGGGACGCCGTGGCCCACGGGGATCGCCACGGCGCCGCACGGCTCGACCCTGACCGGCGGTTCCCCTTCGCCTGCCATCAGGGGCTGGCCTGCTGGAACCGCTGCTGCGTCAACGAGAGCCTCTTCCTGACCCCCTACGACCTGCTGCGGCTCAAAGGGCGGCTCGGCGCGACCTCCGGGCGCCTGCTGGCCCAACGGACCGCCACCGGGTTCGATCCGGCGTTCGGAACCCCCCTGGTCCGCCTCCTGATGAACCCCGAGTCGGGACGCTGCCCCTTCGCCGGCCCCCAGGGATGCGCCGTCTACG
>JADGCD010000339.1:0-1361 GCA_015229165.1 Nitrospinota bacterium
GTGGCGGTGACGTTCTTGTCGCTATCCATCGTTACCGAGCAGGTCCCAATCCCGGTACAGTCCTCGCTCCAGCCGGTGAAGACTTTGTTATAGCCCGATGGACTTGCACTCAGAGTGACCGTCGTATTGAGAGGAAAACTTTGCACGCATTGTCCAGAGCCACAAAAGATACCACCACCCGTCACCAATCCGTCTCCGATCATCGTAAGCGTGAGGGTCTTGTCGGTGCTTCGGGTCTTCCCGGAGAGGGTGACGGCATGCGTCGCCGGGAGTGCGATTTCGTTTTCCCGCTGGCTACGCAACATCAGACTGCTGAAACCGACCGTGATGGACGCAGAATGGCTTCCTTTGGAGGGACCGGTATAGGTGGTCTGGATGGCGCATCCCCCCGCGCCGTTCGGAACGTTTATGCAAAGCTTCGCCCCGGCCGTGCAGTTGACGGCGCCGGCGTCGGTGCAGGTCCCGACCGCATAGGTAAAAGCGTTGGCGCTATCGGAGGTTTCGATGACCTCAAGTACCATCGCCCCCCCGCTCCAGCTGTGAGAGAGGGTCAGCGACTGGTTGGAGCTCTGCCCTCGGTTCACCGTGCCGAAAGCGACCGATGAGCCGTCGGTGGGCAACACGACGACAGGCGGCACCGCCGCCAACGCCGAAGTGGACCAAGCCAAAGAAAGAATGGCAGCCACTCCCGCCACGAGAGGACGCACAGATAGCTTCATAGGATCTCCGCAATAAGATTGATAAGCCGTCGATACCCCAACATCGACGGGGGGAATGGTAGACGAAGAGACATCGGGAAGCAAGAGATTTGTATAATACTGAGACAGATTTCAGGGGATGCGGGCGACCGGTCAAGCTGCTCTCGCGGCCTGTCTGCGCAACAATTGCAGGACTGCCGTCCACTCAATGAGGAGGGCCTGCGCGCAGGCGCACCAATTCAGGCCACGTGAAGGCGGATCCTCTGCCCCAGCGTTCGCGGCTAAATCAGCACCCGTTTCGGGTTCAACAGGGTGAATGGGTATCCGGCCAGCGGGGCGCCCGATTTTTCGGCCACGGCCAGCAGTTTTCCGTCGCGGCTGACGATGCGGACCAGATCGGTCCCTTCACGGTCTTCGAACGCTATGACTTCCGAAACCCCCACCGCCTGCCCCCGCTGGAGCCTCTCGGAGGCGCCCCCAACGACGGTGGCTTTGCAGAGGTTGCCGAGTCCGTCGGCCAGCGAGATCAGCTTCTCGTGGGTGACGTCAGGCCCCCCCTTCTCCAACGCGTCGAGGGTGACGGCGTTTTCCAGCTTGAACGGGCCGTTGGCCAGCCGGATCAGGGCGCCAAGGTGGGCGGGAACTCCCATCTTCGCCCCGGCG
>JADGCD010000339.1:1394-2058 GCA_015229165.1 Nitrospinota bacterium
GGTGGAGACCTCCACCACGAACCGAACGGCATTTCCTTCGATGGAGACGATCTCCAGGCGGTGGATGACGGTCTTGACCGGTTTGCGCTCCACCTCGACCCCTTCGCGGGCCAGATCGTAGAGCCGTTTGCCGTCGATCTTCTTGGCGGAGAACATGGGAGGAACCTGCTCGATCTCGCCAACGAACGAGGCCAGCGTCTCCCGGATGGCGGCCTCTGTCAGGACGGAAGGATCACCTTCGGCGATGACTTTGCCGGTCCGGTCCTGGGTGTCGGTGGCGGAGCCGAGAGTCATGACGGCGTCATAGACTTTGTTCAGCCGTTCAAGATAGGGAAAGAGCTTGGTGGCCCGATCCATACCGATGGGGAGGACGCCGGTGGCGATCGGGTCGAGGGTGCCGATATAGCCGATCTTCTTGACCCGTAGCACCCGCTTCAGGACGCGAACCACCTCGGCGCTGGTGATCCCTTCGGGTTTGTCGATATTGAGAAAGCCTTCCATCGGCTGAAATGTCCTTTTGGTGAAAAACGTTGAATTATAGGGGAAGAGAAATGGGAGGGAAAGGAAAAAGAACGGTCACAGAAGAGACAAAGGTCACTCCCCCCCTCCACCATCCCCGCCGGAATCCCCTCCCTCCTCCGCCGTCCCTTCCGTCTCATCGGAG
>JADGCD010000340.1 GCA_015229165.1 Nitrospinota bacterium
GAGATCCCCGCCGGGATTTTCACCGCCAGCGCGAAGAGAAGGGCCGTGCCGACCGCCACCGCCGGTTCGATCCCCATGAAGAGCATCAGGACCGGCGCCGTGATGGTCCCCGCCCCGACACCCGTGATGGCGATGGCGAAGGCGATGAAAAATCCGAGGACTGCCGCCATGGGGGCTCCCTTCAATAAAAACGCCCCTCCCCTGCCGGAGAGGGGCGCTGTCGATTTTAGCGGTCGACGATATCGTCGCCGGTGATCTCACCGGCGGTCACCGCTTCCGGGTGGATGTTCTCTTCGCGGATGGCGGCGACGTTCACCGTCGAAATCGCCTTCAGCGGCTGGGTGTGGATGCCGCACTCGCCGCCGCACTTGCTGGTGCCGATCCAGCGACCGGCCCGCTCGTTGTCGCCGGTGGAGATCTTTGTGCAGGGGGCGCATCCCAACGACCGGTACCCCTGCGCGTAGAGGGGATTCACCTTCACGCTGTTGATGGCCATGTACTGCCAGATCTCCCGCTCGTGGAAGAGCAGGATCGGGTTCAGCTTGATCAGCCCGTGATCCCGCTCCTCGATCTCGCGGAAATCGGTGCGGGTCCGCCCCTCGGTGCAGCGCAACCCGGTGATCCAGCACTCGACGTTCATCTCCTCCACCGCCTGCCGGACCGGCTCCACCTTCAGCGCCTTGCAGCAGGCGTCCGGGTCGGTCGCGTACAGGTCGCCGACGTTCACGTCCGACTTGTAGATTTTCAGGTTGTCCGGGTACAGGGCCACCAGATCGTTCATGTAGGTGATGGTCTCAGCCGGTTTGTACACGGTGGTGACGATGAACCCCTTCACCTCCGGGTTGACCTTCACCGCCAGATCCCAGACCACCATCGAGTCTTTCCCCAGCGAGTTGGCCACCACCGCCTTGTCGCCGAACTTGTCGAACGCCCAGGCCAGCAGCTCCTTGGCCCGGTCCACCTTCTCGCCGAAGTGAAGGCCATCGACCAGTTCTTTGATATCTTCTTCGGTTCCGGTCAGGATGTCAGGGGTCATGGTACCGTCATCTCCTTAAATCAGTTATTCGCTCGGAACTACAGCTTTCCGATAATTCCGATGGTTTCGATGTAAATTGAGTAGATAATAATCAATTCCGATGGGACTTGTCAAGATTGTTTGCGAATAAATTATTCACATTGTAATTACAGCATGTTGCGTGTTTGACACCTCTGCGGCCCCAGTGATATATTAGTCATCAGGTAGGAATTGAACCGAAAAGAGGCCCCATGAAGTTCTCCGCAAAGTTTGAATACGCCCTGCTGGCGCTTCTCTATCTGAAGTGCGAGCCGGACGACGCGCCGGTCTCGGGGCGGGCCTTGTCGGAGCAGCTCCATCTCCCCTACCGCTTTCTGGAGCAGATATTGGCCGACCTTAAGAAGGGGGGGATCGTGCAGAGCGTCCGGGGGTATCAGGGGGGCTACCGCCTGAGCCGCGACCCGGAGTCGATCTCGATCTTCGACATCTACGAGGTGACGGAGGGGCGATTCGAGCCGTGGGACTGCTCGGCCACCGACGAGCGGTGCGGTGAAGGGGATCACAACCGATGCGCGCTTTCCCATTTTTACGGGGAGTTCAAGGCGACGGTGGAGAAACTGATGAAAGCCTACACCCTTGAAACCCTCTGCCAGCGGGCCGCCGAACTGAAAGGGGGCTCCCCCAACGCCCGGGTGGCGGCCCTGTCGGTCTTCGGCGAGTTGATCCAGCCCCCCGCCCGCCGCTGACCGCCGCGTCGCCCCGGCGCGGCGCCGGTTGACTTGCGCCGGGGGAGGTCGTATCATCTTCCCAACGGTCGCCTGGCGGCCGGATGGCAGACGGACCCGCCCAACAACGGAAATCCCCCCAGCGACAACCCCGACGAAAGACACATCCCTCTTCATCTTCACGCGCGTCCCTCCGGAGCGCGCGCACGGTTCACCCCCCATCATCCACGCATCAGCACGAATCCATGGCCCCCAAAAAACGCCCCCCCCCCGCCCAGTTCATCGACGACGAGGACGAGGAATAC
>JADGCD010000341.1 GCA_015229165.1 Nitrospinota bacterium
GACCACCAACTACTCATATGCGATCACCTGTCAGGTGATTACCGTCACGATACAGTCAACCGGACCGTCGCCGATCTGGAAAAGATATGGCCCGGCGTCGGCGGGAGGGTGACCGGCTACGACCTGCATCGGTTCCCCTACGCCTTCCCCGTCTTTCCCCCCGGCTACCGGCACACGCTCGACACGTTAAAGAACGACCCGACGGTCACCGGCGACGTGCGACTGGTGGGGGACTACCTCTCCACCCCCACCTTCGACGGGGCCATCTACAGCGCGATGAGGTGACCGCTACGGCAACCTCAGGCTTACCCGCGCTTTCATCTTGTGGAAGAGCATCGTCAGGCCGAACAGGAGCCGGTCGACGAAGACCAGGTTCGGGCTGGCCCTGAGCAGCTCCATGCTCTGGAACAGCCGCGCCGCCACCTCGCGGCTCTCGGCGAAAAATCCCTCGTCGGCGAAGTCGAACCGCTCCACCGAGAGCGCCTTGGTATACCACCGGGCGAAGACCAGGAAAAGCCGGTGCATCTCGTCGCGGAAAGGCTCGTCGTCCCGGTCGCGGAACTCAAGCAGCAGGGCGAACGACTCCCGCATGGCCGCGTCGTCGAAGTCGCGTACCCCCATGAGCGTCCGGCGATGGGCGTCGGCGAAGGGGGCCGGGAGCCGCTTCACGCAGCCGAAATCGAGCAGCCCGATATGCCCGTCCGGCGCCACCAGATAGTTTCCCGGATGGCTGTCGGCCTGAATGGCGTGAAGCTCGTAGAGCTGCTCCATCGACACATCCCAGAGCGCCTGCGCCACGGCGTCGATCTCTTCCTGCGCCGGGGCGGTGGCGAGCCATGCGTGCAGCGTCATCCCCGGCAGCCGTCGCATGGTCAGGATGCGCCGCGTGGTGAAGGCCGGGTAGGGGGTGGGGAAAGAAAACCCCCGGCCCCGGAGCCGCTCTTCGAACCAGCCGATGTTGGCGCTTTCCGCCTCGTAGTCGACCTCCTCGTTGAGCCGGGCCTCGATCTCCGCCAGATAGGCCAGCCAGAGGGCCGGGTTGGGGAAGCTTTTCACCACCTGCCGGACCAGCCCCACATCGGTGGCCACGCTTTTGTCCACGCCGGGGTATTGAATCTTCACCGCCACCTCTTCGCCGTCTTTCGTCACCGCCCGGTGGACCTGCCCGAGACTTGCCGCCGCGAAAGCCTCCGGCTCGAAGGAGGCGAAGAGCTCCTCCGGCGGGGCGGCCAGTTCCGCGATGAACTGGCGACGGATCAGCGCCCGGTTCAGCGGCGGGATGCCGGAGAGCGACTCCTCGAACCGGCTGGTGTAGGCGGTCGGCAGCAGGTGAGTCTGGAGGCTCAGGACCTGCGCGATCTTCAACGCCGTCCCCCGCAATTGCGTAAGGGTGGACAGAATCTTCGCCGCGTTTCCCTGATCCAACTCCAGGCGGGCCTCCGTCCGCTCCGGGCCGGAGAGAAAGGGGCGCTTGGCGAAGTAGCCGGCCGTGGAGGCGCCGACCTTTGCCGCCGCTTTGCCGAGAGCGAAGCCCCGCTTCAAGCGACCGGTGGGGGTTCCCTCGTCGCTCATTTCTCCCCCCCCGCGAAGAACATCCGCTTCAACGGCGACGCGTCGAACGCCCGGGAGGCCGACTCGAACGGCGCCACCACGTGCGAGCGGAAGAGAAACGTCACCAGTTCCATTCCGTGGTCGAGGATGCGGGTCTTCAACACCGACTCGGCCAGCCGGGTCGCCTTGTCCACCAGTTGCGCCGTGTTGTCGAAACCGTCCGAGCGGTCCCGCAACCAATAGGAGACCACCCCCACGAAGAAATCCCACAGCAACGCCCGCACCAGTTCGCTGTCGGCGGAAGGGGGCAACTCCTCCACCTCCACCGCAGCGGCGAGGATATCGCCCGCCATGGCCCGGTACCGGTCGCGGACCGCCAGCGCGTCGGGGGTGACGGCGACGGGGCTCAGGAAGATCCGGGGGAACGCCTCCGTCACGAAGGAGCGGTCCTCCCCCAGCCGGTCGAGCCAGGTCTGGATCAGCGTC
>JADGCD010000342.1:0-1738 GCA_015229165.1 Nitrospinota bacterium
AAAATAGTTACACCTAAAACAATATGCCTACTCAAAAACCTAGAATCGCCTTAACTGTTCCTGATGAAATTAATCAAACTTTAGATCGTTTGTATGAACTCACTGGCACACCTAAATCGAAACTTATTGTAGAGATGTTGGAGCAATATGTTCCTATTCTTGAACAAGTTGTAGATACCTTGGAAAAAATCAAAGCTGACAAGGAAAACGGAAAGGAAATAGCTAAAAAATTCGCTCAAGATATGCTTTTCGATGGTCAGGAAATGTTAGGCATTATGGCTAAAGAGGCTCGTGATTTATGATTGATTGGGCATCTGCAATACTCCCTTGTAAACACGACCCTAGTAAGCTCATATCGGGCGTTGTTATGTCATTTGACCCATTGGGTAATAATGAATGGATTGTTAATAAAACATTGAGTGTTGAGGGTTCTTATTCTTCAAAGATTCAAATTAAATCCCATACTGATAATCAAATTTACATTTCAGGCAACCCAACTAAATTTTTACAAGGTCATAACTTATTCGGTTCTAATGACCTAGTTTCAATAATGGATTCTTGTTTTGAAAAGCTTTTGACATATGACAATTTAGGTTTATGCCCTGACCCATTTCAAAGAGCTGCTATTAAAGACGGTTACTATGAATTGACTAGGGTCGATGTTAATGAAACTTGGCATCTGAAAAATAAAAATGAGGTTCTAGCCTGGATTCGGGCTGTAGGTGAAACAGCAATTCTTAAACATCGTGGTGCTGGTCAATTCTCTGGTGATACTGCTTATTTTGGTAAAAATTCTCGTCGATGGTCTCTAAAGTGTTACTCCAAAGGTTTAGAAATTTTGGCAAAAGGTCATAAATTACCACAGGAATTATGTATTCCTGAAATGATTGAATATGCAAACAAAGCCTTGAGAATAGAGGGTGTTATAAGACAGTTAGAGCTTAAAAGACGTCATTTAAATGTAGCTGCTAATTGGGATATAGACACAGCAGAGGTGTTACTCCTAGAATATATATCTAAATTAGAAATGAGTGATGTCTATATGCTCAAAGATGATGTTCTTGACTCTTTGCCTCATCGCCTACGCCTTACATATCAATCATGGCTAAATGGTGATGATCTTAAGCAAATTTTGCCACATAACACGTTCTATCGTTATAAAAAGGCATTACGTGAATATGGCGTAGATATTTCTACTAAATCACCAAAAGAAAAAAATAATGTAATTCCATTAATTCGGGTTTTAGAAGCAAAACCTGTAGGTATTCCTGATTGGGCTTATGAAAAAGGTCTAGTCGCTTAAATCGCTGTATAGAGGGACGGCAATCCCCCTACACAGCTAACCACAACGATCTTACAAGGAGATCATCATGGCTGTTGCACATACTACTGTTTTGGAAATGTTAGGCAAAGACGTTTCTTTTATCCATGAACGTAAAGTTGAATTAACTGATAGTTCTTTCATCACTTTTACAGAAAACTTTACTGGTACTGTTACTAACGTTGTTTTAAGTCTTACCAGTGAACCTGAAATATCAATTAATGATGGCGATTTTTATTCATTATCTGAATTGTTAGACTTTAAAATTATTTAAATCATACGCTTTGAAACCCTTGATTCTCCTATGTTTCAGGGGTTTTTTTATAACTAAACATTACTTATATAATCTTTAGTTCCACTGGAGAACATTCTCTCTAGTAACAGAGGGGGCGGAGTTGCCCCCGACTGACGCAATAA
>JADGCD010000342.1:1820-2032 GCA_015229165.1 Nitrospinota bacterium
AACACAATCGAGCGAGTAAACGAGGAGGGAGGAGGAGCGTGCCGACCGACCGACCCGACCGAGTGGCGAGCGAAGGGTGTGCAGTGTTAGTAATACTGCACATTTGTACCATAGTGGTATTCTGATACGAGACAATACTAGATAAACACTACATTTTCCCCCCTGCACATTTGTACCACTTTCGGGAATTATTCTATTTACTTTGTTATTTT
>JADGCD010000343.1 GCA_015229165.1 Nitrospinota bacterium
TGTTCGAGCGAGAGCTTCACCTGGCTCATCTTGGTGAGCGCCAGCAGCTCCTCCCGGGTGACCATCGACGACGGGAACCCGTCCTTGGGGATGAAGAGGGAGAGAATCCCCCGGGCGATCAGGCTGGTGACGGCGAGGATCGGGGCGAAGAGGGTCAACGATCCCTTCAGCGGCGCGGCGATCCAGGGGGCCAAAGTTTCGGCCTTCTCCCGGAAGAGGATCTTCGGCACGATCTCCCCCAGAATCAGCGTCACCGGCCCCATGATGAGGAAGGAGTAGAGGTCGGCCCGCTCCCCCAGGTAGGTGCCGGCCAGATACGCCGTCACCAGCGCCGAGGAGGCGACGACGCACAGGTTGGTGCCGACGGAGGTGGCGCCGAAAATGCGGTCGGGGGTTTTGAGGATCTCTTCGAGTATCCTCGCCGCCCCCATCCCCCCCTCGGCCAGCGTGCGCAGGCGCAACCGGGAAAAGGAGATCAGCAGGTATTCGCTGCCGGAGAAAAACGCCTCCCCGGCCAGGAAGAAAAGGACCAGCATCACCGTCAGGGCCAGCTCGCTCATCGCCCCTCCCCTTTGGCTTCGGGGCTCTCTTCGGCGGGACGGTCGATGACCAGAAGGTCGGTGATCCGTCGCCCCGACACCCCTTCGACCCGGATGACGAGCCGTCCGGCGGCGACCTCGTCCCCCACCGCCGGGGGGCGTCCCAGTCGGTGGAAGACCAGCCCGCCGACGGTCTCGATCTCCTCGTGGTCGAGGCCACCGCCGAACCGGTCGTCGAAATCGGCCAGGTCCATGGAGGCCGGAACGCGCCACCTCCCCTCGCCGTCGGGGCGGACCTCGTCGTCGCCGCCGGAGCCGGTCGCCCCGGCCAGCACCAGTTCGGAGATGATGTCGTCCAGCGTCACCAGCCCGGCCACGCCGCCGTACTCGTCCATGGCGACGGCCATGTGGGTCTTCTTGCGCTTGAACTCCCGCAGCAGCTCGTTGACGGTCATCGTCTCCGGCACGATGAACGGCTCCCGGGCGAGGCTGGCCAGCGTCACCCCGGCGGGGGGGGGATAGGCGAGCTTGAGCAGGTCTTTCTTGAAAAGAACGCCGACGATGTCGTCGATCGACTCCCGGTAGATCGGCGCCCGGGCGTAGGGGGAGGCGGCCAGCTCTTTCCACGCCTGGGCCAGCGGGGTGTCGACGTCGATGGCGACGATGTCGGTGCGGGGGGTCATGACTTCGTAGAGGCTCATGTCCCCCAGGTCGAAGACGCTCTGGATCATCTCCTTCTCGTCCTGGTCGATGACCCCCTCGTCGGCGCCCTCCTCCACCAGCGTCAGCAGTTCGTCTTCGGTGATGACCCGTTCGATGTCGGTGGCGCCGCCGAAGAGGCGCACGATCCGCCCCGCCACGAAGGTGACCAGCTCCCGCAGGGGCCAGATGATCCCCATGAAGAGCAGCAGCGGGCCGGAGGCCAGCGCCGCCCAGGTCTGGTTGTGGTAGTGGGCCAGGGTCTTGGGGGTGATCTCGCCGACCACCAGCAACAGGAAGGAGGCCACCCCCATGGCCACCGCCAGCCCGGCGGAGCCGAACAGCTCCAGCGCGATGACGGTCACCACCGCCGAGATGGCGACGTTGGTCAGCTCGTTGCCGATGAAGATGGTCACCAGCAGCCGTTGTGGCTTGGCCAGCAGCCTTTCCACCCGGACGCCGGCCTGCGGGTTGCGGGCCTTGAGCCGGTCGACCTGTATCCGGGTGAGGGAGAAGAGGGCCACCTCCGAGCCGGAGAAAAAGGCCGACAGCCCCAGAAGCCCCATCAACAGGATCAGCCGCCCCAGCAGGAGCGGCTCCATTCCGGCGATCAGGCTCATGGCCGCTCCCCCGGAGAGGGACTACGGGAAGGGTCGCCCATCGCTACCGCCCTCCCCGGGCGGGGGCGCCGTGGTCGACCAGCGGCAGGGGGCGGACCGGGCCGAAAGGCGCCAGCGCCGGTGTCAGCGCCGCCGCCGGGCCGACCACCACGGTGGTCAGGGCGTCGGG
>JADGCD010000344.1 GCA_015229165.1 Nitrospinota bacterium
CGGACCAGCTCCAGCCGGGCCGCATCGAGCCGGGGGGAGGCCAGCGCCTCGGCCAGATACCCGACCGCCCGGGGGAAGTCGGCGGCCAGCGTGGTCAGCGTGGCCATCCCCTGGTCGACGTCGTAGGCGACGGTCAGGTCGATGGCGCCCTCGTCCAGCGCCGCGTCGAACCGTTCCGGGGAGAGCCGCTTCGTTCCCCCTTCCCGCAGCAGGGCGCCGACGAGGGGGGCGAGCCCCTCTTTGCCGGGGGGATCCCAGAGGGCCCCCCCCCGGAGGGTGGCGGTGACGCTCACCACCGGCAGTTCGTGGTCGGCGATGAGGGCGACCCGCATCCCGTTGGCCAGGGTGATCCACTGCGGGGTCGGCAGGGTGGTGTCGATGGGGGGGTAGGCGAACTGGTCGATGGCCTGACGCCAGCCGGTGGGCGCCGTGGCGCAGGCGGAAAGGGCCGCGAGGACGAACGGGACGATCAGGATGCGCTTCATCGGGGCGCCTCCACCAGCAGGGCCAGGGTCTCGTTCTCCCGGGTGAAGTACCGTTGGGCGACCGCCATGATGTCGGCGGGCGTGACCTTCTTGATGGCCTCCATCTCCCGCTCGACGTTGCGCCAGTCGCCGGTCATGATCTGGTAGGTGGCAAGCAACCGGGCCATACCGTAGTGGGAGACCATCCCCTTGACGTAGTCGGCCTCGAACCGGCTCTTGACCCGGGCCAGCTCTTCGTCCCCGACCGGGACGGCGGCGAGAAGCGAAAGCTCCTCCCGCACGGCGGCGGCCACATCGTCCACCGTGTGGGGGGGACGGGGGGCGCCGTAGATGGTATAGAGATTCGGATACCGTTCGCCGGGGGCGCTCCAGACGCCAAGATCGATGGCGACCTTTTTCTCCCGCACCAGCCGGGTGGTGAAGCGGGCGGTGGGGCCTCCGGCGAGTATCCCGTCGATGACCGAGAAGACCGGCCCGTCGGCGTGGGGCCAGACCGGTTTGTGGTAGCCCATCATGAAGGAGGGGCGGGCGTCTTTCACCAGCTCGACCCGGCGCAAGCCCCCCTGCGTCGGCTCTTCGGTGACGACCCGGTCGGGCAGGGGCCGGGAGGGGATGTCGGCGAAATATTCGGTGACGATCCGCTTCACCTCGTCGAAGTCGAGGTCTCCCACCAGCGCCACCACGGCGTTGCTGGGGACGTACCAGTCGTTCCAGAACCGCTCCACCTCGGCCAGCGGCAGGGTGGCGATGTCGGACGGCCACCCGATGACCGGGTTGCCATAGGGGTTGGCGATGAAGGCGGCGGAGAGGTAGCGCTCGTAAAGGGCGCCTTCGGGGCTGTTCTCGTAGCGGATCCGGCGCTCCTCCATGACCACGTCCCGCTCGGCGTAATACTCGCGGAAGACCGAGTGTTTCAACCGCTGGCTCTCCACCCAGGCCCAGAGCCGGAGTTTGTTGGCGGGCAGCCGGATGATGTAGCTGGTCAAATCCTTGCTGGTGCCGGCGTTGTAGCCGACGCCCCCGGCGGCGGCATAGATTTTCGAGTAGATCTCGGAGACGACATACTCTTTATGCCGGGCCTCGGCGGCGTCAAGCTTTGCCGCAAGTTCGTCGATCTCGGCTTTCGCGGCGCCCCGGCGACGGGCGGCGTCCCGTTCGGCGCCGATCCGGTTCACCTCTTCCAGCAGGGGCTTTTCTTTTCCCCAGTCGAGGGAGCCGAGCCGGTCGGTCCCCTTGAACATCATGTGTTCCAGCAGGTGGGCGGCGCCGGTGGCCCCTTCCCGCTCCTCCACCCCGCCGACCTTGAAGGCCATGTGGGCGGCGAAGATCGGGGCGCCGGGGCGGCGCAGGACGAGCACGGTCATGCCGTTGTCCAGGGTGAACTGCCGGATGCGGGGGGCCAGATCGAAGGCAAGGGCGGCGGGGGTGAACAGCAGCAGAAGGAGCAGAACCCCTCCCGCGACGGCATGCCCCCGGCGGGGTGTTCGTTGCGACGCGTCAGACGCTTCCATCAGGATGCGGTACACCAGCCTCCGGT
>JADGCD010000034.1 GCA_015229165.1 Nitrospinota bacterium
CCAGCCATGAAAGGGCCCCGTAGAGGTCGGCCGGTCCGAGTCGGCCGAATAGTCCGGCGAGGCGGACGCCGACGGGGGGGAGCGGGCGGCCAGCGCGGGTATCGGCGTTTCTCTTGCGGGTGGCGGCCCGCTCCTGTCGGAGGATGTCCCGCAGCAGGACGGCCTGCGGATGGTCGGGGCAGAGGGTGACGAGCCGGGTGAGACGGCTTTCGGCTTCGTCATAGCTTTTCTGCTGCGCGAACAGCATTGCGGAGCGCAGGAGGGCGGTCTCGTCGTCGGGGGCCAGTTCGAGCGCCTTGCGGTAGGCGGCCAGCGCCTCGTAGACCATGTTGGCGTGGGAGCTGGCGCCGCCGAGGGCGAGCAGGATGTCGAGCCGGGTGGGGTCGAGATCGGCGGCGGCGGTGAGCCGGGCGACGGCGAGCTTGAAGTTCTTCCGGGCGAGGTCGGTCCCGGCTTCCCGGTAGAGCCGGGCGGCGGTGGCGGCGGCGCTCTCTTCCTGCACGACGGTGGCCCCGCCGGGAGAGGGGGTCACCAAGACCTGGGTGACTTCCCGGGTGGTCATGAATTGGTTGCCGCAGGCGCTACAGTTTTGCCGGGCGGTTTCCCCTTTCGGGACGACCGGCTCCTCGACGGGGGCGCCGCAGTAGGGGCAACGTGCGCTCATCAGGGGCTTTGCGGCTCCGCAAGGGTGTTTGAATGGGTATGGTAGGCCACCGGGGGAACGGGCGCAAGGGGGAAGGGGAAAGGAAAACGCCGGAGCCTTTCGGCTCCGGCGTCGTCGTGTCGTGCGGGGGGCTTACGCTTCCTGCTTCTCGGCCACGCGGCGGACCCGCTTCTTGGGAAGGGCGGCTTCGTTGCGGTCGACGAGTTCGACCACGGCCATCGGGGCGTTGTCGCCGTGGCGGACGCCCAGCTTGTAGATGCGGGTGTAACCGCCGGGGCGGTCTTTGTAGCGGGCGGCCAGTTCGTCGAACAGCTTGGCCACGACCCCTTTGGTCCGGACGTAGGCGAGCGCCTTGCGCCGGTGGGCCAAGGAGGCGCCCTTGCCGAGGGTGATCATCCGTTCGGCGATGCGGCGCAACTCTTTGGCCTTGGCTTCGGTGGTGGTGATCTTCTCGATCTCCAGCAGGGAGGTGACCATGTTGCGGAACATGGCTTTCCGGTGGCTGCCGGAGCGGCCGAAATGTTTTTTGTCAATCAGGTGTCGCATCGGAATCCTCTACGCGCCCCCGCGGTTTCCGGGGGGCATTCTCCTAGTTGTCGGTGGCCAGTCCCTGCTCGAGCAGTTTGATCTCGTCGCGGAAGTGGTCGATGTCCATGCCGAGGGACAGCCCCATCTCCTCGAGGATCTCCTTGATCTCGTTGAGCGACTTGCGGCCGAAGTTGCGGGTCTTGAGCATCTCGGAGTCGGTCTTGGAGACCAGCTCCATGATCGACTTGATATTGGCGTTCTTGAGGCAGTTGTAGGAGCGGACGGAAAGCTCCAGCTCTTCGACGCTCTTCATCAGGTTGCGGGCGATCTTGAGTTTTTCCTCGTTGACGCGCTTGCTGGGGGCTTCCTGCTCCTCGTCGAAGTTGATGAAGATCTGCAGGTGGTCCTTCAGGTTCTTGGCGGCCAGAGCCACGGCGTCCACCGGTTTGACGGCGCCGTTGGTGGTCACTTCGAGGACGAGCTTGTCGTAGTCGTTGGACTGCTCGACGCGGGTCTTCTCCACCGCGAAGGTGACGCGGGTCACCGGCGAGAAGATGGAGTCGATGGGGATCATGTCCAGATCCCAGTTGGGGTCGCCGTTGGCCTCGGCGGGGGTGTAGCCCCGACCGGTCTTCACGATCATCTCGATGTTCAGCGTCGCTTTGGGATCGCTGATGGTGGCCAGCCGAAGGCCGGGGTTGAGGATCGACACGCCGGTGGGGGTGTCGATCTGCCCGGCGGTGACGTCGCCCGCACCGCTGACGGAGAGCCGCAGGGTCTTGTCACCCTCGACTTCCTTTTTGAGGATCAGCTGCTTGATGTTCAGGATGATCTCGGAGACGTCCTCGACGACTCCGTCCACCGACGAGAACTCGTGGTGGATGCCGTCGAAACGGACCGCCACCACGGCGGCGCCGGGGATGGACGACAGAAGATGACGGCGAAGCGAATTGCCGATGGTGGCGCCAAAGCCCCGTTCGAACGGTTCGGCGACGAACCGCGAGTAGGTGGCGGTGACGCTTTTCCCGTCGGTCTCGAGCTTTTTCGGTTTGACGAATCCTTGCCAGGCCGAAATCATGAATCCTCCTTGCCGCGCAGTCGCGTGATTACTTGGAATACAGCTCGACGATAAGCTGTTCCTGGATCGGCATCCGAACCTGATCACGGCTCGGGAGATCCTGAACGACCACCTTGAACTGCCCCTTGTCGACGGAGAGCCAGTCGGGGGTCTGCCCTTCGCCGGCCCGGTCGAGGGCGGCGACGATGACGTCGGCCTTGCGGCTCTTCTCGCGCACCTGGATCTCGTCCCCCTTCTTCACGAGGAAGGAGGGGATGTTGACCCGACGCCCGTTGACGGCGATGTGGTTGTGGCGTATGAGCTGGCGGGCCTGCGCCCGGGACGTGGCCAGCCCGCCGGAAAGAACCACCGAGTCCAGCCGGGTCTCCAGTGCGGTCAGCAGGTTTTCGCCGGTGACCCCCTTCTTCCGGTCGGCCTTGGCGAACATGAGCCGGAACTGCTTCTCCAGCACGCCGTAAATGCGTTTCACCTTCTGCTTCTCGCGCAGCTGGGTGCCATACTCCTTGACCTTCACGCGGGCCTGGCCGTGCTGGCCGGGAGCGTAGGCGCGCCGCTCGATGGCGCATTTCTTCGAAAGGCAGCGTTCCCCTTTAAGGAACAGCTTCGCGCCTTCCCGCCGACAGAGCCTGCAGACGGAACCGGTATACCTAGCCAACGTATCCTCCTCGTAGTACGCTTCGAAACGGGGTCACACCCGGCGCCGCTTGGCGGGCCGGCATCCGTTGTGGGGGATGGGGGTGACGTCGCGAATCATTTCAACATCCAGACCGGCGGTCTGCAGGGCGCGGACGGCCGCCTCGCGGCCGGCGCCGGGCCCCTTGATGAGCACATCGACCTTGCGCAGGCCCATCTCCACCGCCTTCTTGGCGGCTTCTTCGGCGGCGATCTGCGCGGCGTAGGGGGTGGACTTGCGGGAGCCCTTGAACCCTTGCGCCCCGGAGGTCGACCACGCGATGGTGTTGCCCGACGGGTCGGTGATGGTGATGATGGTGTTGTTGAAGGTCGACCGGACGTGCACCACGCCGTTGGCGCCGACTTTCTTGACGCGCTTTTTTGTGGCCGCGCCGCCCTTCACTTTTTTCTCTGCCATGCTTCAGATCGCTTTCGTCTTTATATCGGCCGAGCCGTTATTTCTTCGATTCTTTGCGGCGCCCCGACCCGGCGGTGCGGCGCGGCCCCTTGCGGGTGCGGCTGTTGGTCCGGGTCCGCTGGCCGCGGGCCGGAAGGCCCCGGCGGTGGCGCATGCCCCGGTAGCAACCGATGTCCATCAGCCGCTTGATGGCCAACTGGACTTCGCGGCGCAGGTCGCCTTCGACCTGGTACTGCTTTTCGATGATGTTGCGCAGGTTGTTGACGTCGGTGTCGGTCAGATCCTTGACGCGGGTGTCGGGATTGACGTTGGCGTCCTTCAGGATCTTTCCGGCCGTGGTCGGGCCGATGCCGTAGATATAGGTCAGCGCGATCTCGATCCGTTTGTCGCGCGGAATGTCGATGCCTGCGATGCGGGCCATGCTCTCTCCTTAGCCTCTCTTAACCTTGCCGCTGCTTGTGCTTGGGGTTTTCGCAAATGACGCGCACGACGCCTTTGCGTTTGACCACTTTGCACTTTTCGCAGATCGGCTTGACCGACGCTTTTACTTTCATCTGTCGTCTCCGTCCAACGGTTCCTTTACGGCAGGCGGCGAAATACCGCCCCGCTTTCGTGGAAAAAGATGGATTGTAGCAAATGGGAACCGACTTCCCAAGTCTTTTTTTCGTTCGGAACCCGATTATCTGCGCCGCGCCCCATTACGCCACTCCCACGCTCAGGATTTCGTACCCTTCGGGGGTCACGGCCACGGAATGTTCGAAGTGGGCCGACCGGGCCCGGTCGAGGGTCAGAACGGTCCACCGGTCGGAGAGTATCTCCACTTCGGGACCGCCCATGTTGACCATCGGCTCTATGGCCAGCACCATGCCGGGGCGCAACTGCGGCCCCCGCCCCGGCTTCCCGAAGTTGGGGACCTGGGGATCTTCGTGGGGTTGGCTGCCGATGCCGTGGCCGACGAAGGCGGTGACGACGGTGTAGCCGTTCTCTTCGGCGTGGGTCTGGATGGCGTGGCCGATGTCGGAGAGCCGTCCGCCGGGGCGGATGGCTTCGATCCCCTTGTAGAGGCATTCGCGGGTGATGGCGACCAGGTCGGCCGATTCTTCGTCAATGGCCCCCACCGGCAGGGTCTGGGCGGCGTCGCCGTAGTAGCCCTGCCACTCGGCGCCGAGGTCCAGTCCGATGATGTCCCCCTCGCGGACGGCGGTCTTGTCGGGGATGCCGTGGACAACCTGTTCGTTGATGGCGACGCACAGGGTGGCCGGGAATCCCCGGTATCCCTTGAACGACGGACGGGCGCCGAGGTCGCGGATGACGGTCTCGGCTTCCCGGTCGAGCTCGAGGGTGGTGACGCCGGGCCGGAGAATCGCGGCGAGGCGGGCGTGGGCGGCGGCGACGATCTGGTTGGCCCGCCTAAGTTTGTCGATCTCTTCGGGACTGCGCAGGTGGATGGCCATCGATCAGCCGTCGAGCAGGGCCAGGAGCGCTCCCCGGACCTCCTCGATGGGCGCCGATCCGTCCAGGCGGTGGTAGGCGCCGCCGGTGGCGTAGTAGCTCTCCAGCAGGTCGGCTTGCTGCCGGTAGACGTCGAAGCGCTTCATGATGGTGGCTTCATTGTCGTCGGCCCGCTGGTAAAGTTCACCGCCGCACTGGTCGCACACGTCTTCGGTGGCGGGGGGGGAGAATTCGAGATGGAACATCTGGCCGCAGGCGCGGCAGATGCGCCGACCAGTGAGGCGGCGGACCAGCTCTTCGGCTTCGACGCGCAGGTCGATGACCATGTCGATCTTCCCGCCGCTGGCGGCGAGCGCGGTGGTCAGGGCCTCGGCCTGTCCGACGGTCCGGGGGAACCCGTCGAGGAGGAATCCAGCCTGACAGTCGGCCTGCGTCAGCCGCTCGTTGATGACGCCGATGACCACTTCGTCGGGGACCAGTTCGCCGGCGTCCATGAACTTTTTGGCTTCGCGCCCCATGGCGGTCTGCTCGGCCACGGCGCTGCGGAGGATGTCGCCGGTTGAGATCTGTGGCCAGCCGTACCGCTGGCTGATCATCTTGGCCTGGGTCCCTTTTCCGGCGCCCGGAGGCCCGAGCAGTATGATGCGCATCCCCTCTTTCCCCCTCTCTCTCGCCGGATCAGCGGCGACCGCGGATGGAGCCTTTTTTGACCAGCTTGTCGTAATGGCGCATGACCAGGTGCGACTGGATCTGGGCCATGGTGTCCATGCCGACGCCGACGACGATCAGAAGTCCGGTGCCGCCGAAGTAAAACGGGACGGCCAACTGGGAGATCAGGATGTCGGGGATCACGCAGACCAGCGAGAGATAGGCGGCGCCGGTGAAGGTGAGCCGGGAGAGGACCTTTTCGATATACGCGGCGGTGGGGGCGCCGGGGCGGATGCCGGGGATGTTGGCGTTGCTCTTCTTCAGGTTGTCGGCCACTTCCTGCGGATTGAAGATGATGGCGGTGTAGAAGTAGCAAAAGAAGAAGATGGCGGCGATGTAGATCGTTTCATAGACGAAGGCGCCGGGACGCAGGGCGTCGACGACGACGTTGAGCCACGGGGCCGACTCTTTGTCCATGAAATTGAGCAGGGTGGCCGGGAACATGATGATGGAAGAGGCGAAGATCGGCGGAATGACGCCGGAGGTGTTCACCTTGAGGGGAAGATGGGAAGTGGTCCCCCCCATCATCTTGCGCCCCTGCATCCGCTTGGCGTAGTTGATGGTGAGTCGCCGCTGGGCGCTCTCCATGAAGGTTATGGCGCCGATGGCGACGACCATAAGCAACACGAGGGCCAGCATCATGATCAGCGAGAGCTGGCCGATGGAGACCAGTTCGTAGGTCTGGAAGATGGCGGACGGCATGTCGGCCACAATCCCGGCGAAGATGATCAGCGAAATGCCGTTGCCGATACCCCGCTCGGTGATCTGCTCGCCGAGCCACATCAGGAACGAGGTGCCAGCCGCCAGGGTCACGACGGTGACGAGCCGGAATCCCCAGCCGGGCTCCGAGACCACCGGCATGCCGCCGGGGCTGGAGAGCTGCTCCAGCCAGAAGGCGATGGAGAGCCCCTGGATGGAGGCGAGGATGACGGTGCCGTAGCGGGTGTACTGGGTGATCTTCTTGCGCCCCTGCTCCCCTTCCTTTTTCAGTTTCTCCAGGTGCGGGATGACGACGGTCATCAGTTGGAGGATGATGGAGGAGGAGATGTAGGGCATGATTCCCAGGGCGAAGATGGTGGCCTGGGAGAAGTTGCTGCCGGTGAACATGTCGAAGAATTCGAACATGGTTCCGGCCATATTGCGGAAAAAGTCGGCCAAGGCGTCGGTTTCGACGCCGGGGACAGGGATGTGGGAGCCGATGCGGAAGACGGCCAGCATCCCCAGCGTGAAGAGAATACGGTTCTTCAGTTCCGGGATCTTGCCGATCCCCAGCATTCCTTGTCCGATCACGGTTAGCGCGCCACCGCTTTCCCGCCGGCTTGCTCAATCTTGGCGACGGCGGATTTGCTGAAGCGGTCGGCGGTGACGGTCAGGGCGCGGGTGATGGTCCCCTGTCCCAGCACTTTCACTTTCCGCCCTTTCCGTACCACGCCCCGCTCGGCCAGGGTATCAGGAGTAATGTCTCCTTCAAGCCCGAACTTTTCAAGGGTGGCCAGGTTCACGATCTCATACTCCTCGCGGTGAATGTTGGTGAACCCGAACTTGGGGAGACGGCGGTGCAGGGGCATCTGCCCCCCTTCGAAACCGGCGAACGTCTGTCCGCCAGAGCGGGCTTTCTGCCCCTTGTGTCCCATGCCGGCGGTTTTGCCGAGGCCGGAGCCGTGTCCGCGGCCAACGCGTTTCCGGGTTTTCCGGGAGCCGGCGGCCGGTTTGAGCTGATTGAGTTTCATGGCTTGTTCGTTCTCGCTGGCGGGCTATCGGGCCCGGAGTTCTCGGATGGTGGCCGGGTTGGTGAGGGCTTTGAGCCCTTCCATGGTGGCCAGCGCCAGGTTGTTGGGGTTGGAGGACCCCAGCGACTTGGTCAGGATGTCGTGGACCCCGGCGGCCTCGAGCACGGCCCGGGCGGCGCCGCCGGCGATGACGCCGGTTCCGCGCGAGGCGGGCTTCATGATGACGCGTCCCGCGCCGAACTCGCCCACGATGTCGTAGGGGATGCTGCCGTTCTCGAGGTAGACGCCGACCATGGCCTTTTTGGCGTTGGCCACGGCCTTGCGGATGGCTTCGGGAACTTCGTTGGCCTTGCCGGTGCCAAGACCGACCTTGCCGTTCTTGTCGCCCACGACCACCAGCGCGGTGAAGGAGAACCGGCGGCCCCCCTTGACGACTTTGGCGACGCGGTTGATGAAGATGACCTTGTCGACGAATTCCTTGTCACGCGGGTCGGCGGCCTCGGCGGGCCGTCCCCGGCGGGGGCGCCGGTCGCCGCCCCGTTCCGTCGCGTTGGGTGCTGCGCTCACAGTTTCATTCCTTTTTCACGAATGGCCTCGGCAAGGTCCTTCACCTTGCCATGGTAACGACGGGAGCCGCGGTCGAAAACCGCCTCGTTGACGCCCAGCGCCAGCGCCTTTTCGGCGAGGGTCGCGCCGACCCAGCGGGCCGCTTCGCGGTTCTTGCCCTTGGCGCCCGCTTCGGCGCCCATGCTGGTGACGGCGGCCAGGGTGCGCCCGGCCACGTCGTCGATGAGCTGGACGACCACATGCTTGTTGGAGAAGAAGACCGAGACGCGCGGACGGGCCGCCGTGCCGGAGATCTTCGAGCGGACACGGGCTTTGCGCCCTTCGGCGCGCCGTTCCTTGATCGTGAGTTTTTTCATCGCTCTCTTCCCGCCTCCCCGACCATAGGGGAGGCCATTGTTTCGTTTGTTCGCCGGGGCCGTTATTTCTTGGCGCCGGTCTTGCCAGCCTTGCGTTTGATCCGCTCGTCGGAGTAGCGGATCCCTTTTCCCTTGTAGGGCTCGGGCTTGCGCAACAGGCGGATGTTGGCGGCCACCTGCCCGACCGCTTCCTTGTCGATCCCGCGGATGGTCAGTTCGGTCGGTTTGGGCGACTCGAACTGGATGCCGGGGGGCGGGGGAATGACGATCGGATGGGAGTAGCCCAGCGAGAACTCCAGGTCGTTCCCCTTCTTGGCGCAGCGGTAGCCGACGCCTTCGATGAGGAGGGTCTTGGAGAACCCGACCGACACCCCGAGGACCATGTTGGCCAACAGGGCGCGGGACAATCCGTGCAGGGCGCGGTTCTGGCGCTCGTCGTTGGGGCGGCTGACCACGAGGGTCTCCGCTTCCTTGGCGATGGTCATCGCCGCAGGGAACGTGCGGGTCAGTTCGCCCAGTTTCCCCTTGACGGTCACCGTGGGACCGTTGATCGTGATGTCGACTCCCTTGGGGATGTCGACCGGTTTCTTACCTATCCGAGACATGGCTGCTCTTCGTTACCAGATGTGACAGAGGACCTCGCCGCCCACGTTGGCCTCGCGCGCTTCAGCGTCGGTGAGGATCCCGCGGTTGGTCGAGAGGATGGCCGAGCCGAGCCCGTTGAGGACTTTCGGCAGTTGGGACGCCTTGCTGTAAACCCGAAGGCCGGGGCGGGACACACGCTTGACGCCACGGATGGCGGGCAGGTCCCCCTGGTACTTCAGCTTGACGCGGATGACGTCGATCGGCTCGTTGCGGACGATCTTGAATCCTTCGATGTATCCCTCTTGCCGCAACGCCGCGGCGATCTCCCCCTTGACGGTGGAGAAGGGGATCTCCACGGTGTCGTGCCGGGCGAGCGTCGCGTTGCGAAGCCGGGCCAGCATATCGGCGACCGGGTCACTCATGCTCATGGATGTCGTTCCTCTTCTTACCAGCTGGACTTGGTGACGCCGGGGATTTTCCCCTCCAGCGACAGTTTGCGGAAACAGATGCGGCACAGGGCGAACTTGCGCAGGTAGGCCCGGGGGCGTCCGCACTTCTGGCAGCGGGTGTAGGCCCGGACGGCGAACTTGGGTTTCTGCTTCTGCTTCGCGATCATCGACTTCTTGGCCATGCTTTTCTCCTTGGGCCTCGTCAGTTGCGGAACGGCATTCCCAGACCGCGCAGGAGGGCTTTGCCTTCCGCGTCGCTGGTGGCCGTTGTCACGATGGAAATGTTGAGACCCTTGACCTTCTCGATCTTGTCGTAGTCGATCTCGGGGAAAATCAGGTTTTCCTTCACGCCCAGGGTATAGTTCCCCCGGCCGTCGAACGCCTTGCCCGAGACCCCCTTGAAGTCGCGAATCCGGGGAATCGCGGCGACGATGAGGCGCTCGAGGAACTCGTACATCCGGACGCCCCTGAGGGTGACCATGACGCCGATCGGCATGTCGGCCCGCAGCTTGAAGTTGCTGATGGCGGTCCGGCTCTTGGTGACCATCGGCTTCTGGCCGGCGATCCGGGTGAGGGTATAGACGCCGGAGTCGATCAGCTTGGGGTTGGCGATGGCTTCGCCCAGGCCCATGTTGATCACCACCTTCTCAAGGCGGGGAATCTGCATGGTGTTCTTGTAGCCGAACTCCTCCCGCAGGGCGGGGGCGACTTCTTTTTTGTACTTGTCGATTAACGCGGTCATTGTCTCGTCGTTCCTTAGCCTTAGGCGTCCAGCATCTCGCCGCAGGCGCGGCAGACGCGTACCTTCTTGCCGTCTTCGAGCGCCTTGATCCCGATCCGCACCGGCTTGTCGCACTTGGCGCAGATCACCTGGACGTTGCTGGCGTCGATGAGCGATTCCTTCTCGATGATCCCCCCGGCCTGGTTCTGCTGGGTCGGCTTCTGGTGGCGTTTGACCACCGCGACCTTCTCGACCAGAACCTTCCCCTTTTTGGGATGGGCTTCGAGGACGCGCCCTTTCTTCCCCTTGTCGGCGCCGGCGATGACGGCGACCATGTCGTCCTTCTTCAAGCGCATCACAGCACCTCCGGGGCCAGCGAGACGATCTTCATGAACTTCTTCCACCGAAGCTCGCGCCCCACGGGGCCGAAGATGCGGGTGCCGACCATCTCTTTGTCGTTGTTGAGAATGACGGCGGCGTTGTCGTCGAACTTGACGTAGGTGCCGTTCTCGCGCCGCAGTTCCTTGCGGGTGCGGACCACGACGGCGTTGTGGACCTTCCCCTTCTTGACGGTGCCGTCGGGCAGCGCCTCAATCACCGACACCTTGATGATGTCGCCGATGCGGGCGTACCGGCGGGTGGAGCCGCCCAGAACCTTGATGCAACGCACCCGCCGGGCGCCGGAGTTGTCGGCGACGTCGAGTACGGTGTGTAGCTGGATCATCCTTCGTCTCCCTTACCCGACGCTCTTTTCAAGGACCTCGGCCACCAGCCAGCGTTTCAGCTTGGACAGGGGGCGGGTCTCGACGATCTTCACGCGATCCCCTTCGGCCAGTTCGTTGTTGGCGTCGTGGACGTAGTACCGCTTGCTGCGGGTCACGACTTTCTTGAACACCGGGTGGGGAACCCGCCGCTCGACGTTGACGACGGCGGTCTTGTCCATCTTGGTGGAGACCACCACGCCGACGCGGGTCTTGGGGTTCGTCCGGCGCTCTTCGCCGCCGCTTTTCTCTTCGTTCATCGATTCTTCGCCCTTCATTTCGTCGAGGCTTTCTGGCGCTGGGTCAGTACGGTCATGGCCCGGGCGATGGCGCGCCGGGTGTTCCGGATTTCGGCGGTGCTGTCGAGCTGGGCGGTGGCGTGCCGGAAGCGTAGCTTCATGGCGGCCCCTTTGAGCTCTTCTATTTTGCGGGTCAGTTCGTCGACCGACAGGTCGCGCAGTTCCTGGGCCTTCACTGTACGAACTTCCTTTCGTTCTTGTCGAGGAAACGGGTCTTGATGGGGAGCTTGTGGGCGGCAAGGCGCATGGCTTCCTTGGCCGTCTCGGCGTCGACGCCGTCCAGCTCGAACAGGATGCGCCCCTGCTTGACGCGGGCGACCCACAGCTCCGGGGCGCCTTTACCTTTACCCATCCGGACTTCGGCGGGCTTTTTGGTGAGGGGCTTGTCCGGGAAGACCCGGATCCAGACCCGGCCGCCCCGTTTGACGTGGCGGGTGATGGCGACACGGGCGGCCTCGATCTGGCGGGCGGTGATCCAGCAGGGGTCGAGCGCCTGGAGGGCGAAGTCGCCGAAGCTGACCTTGGAGCCGCGCCAGGCCGTACCACACATGCGCCCTTTCATGCGCTTGCGGTACTTGACCTTATTGGGCATCAACATGACGAAATTCCTTTTTCTATGCCGTTATTCGCCGGCCGGGGCGACGTCGCCCTCTTTGGCCAGGTCGGCCTTGGCGGCCTCGACCACTACTTCGATCTGCTTCTGGCTTCGGAGCTTGCGCTGCTCTTCGAGGCGGCGGGCCTCCTTGCCGAAGAGAACTTCGCCCCGGAACAGCCACACCTTGATGCCG
The DNA here is from genome assembly GCA_015229165.1 of Nitrospinota bacterium. GTDB lineage: Bacteria > Nitrospinota_A > UBA7883 > UBA7883 > JADGGD01 > JADGCD01. Next base: position 11,777 of record JADGCD010000034.1, read on the forward strand.
ATGACCCCGAAGGTGGTCCGGGCTTCGGCGAAGCCGTAGTCGATGTCGGCGCGGATGGTATGCAATGGCACGCGCCCTTCGCGGTACCACTCGGTGCGGGCGATCTCGGCCCCGGCCAGGCGGCCGGCGCAGTTGATCCGGATCCCCTTGGCGCCAAAGCGCATGGCGGTTCCGACCGATTTCTTCATGGCGCGCCGGAAGGCGACCCGCCGCTCGAGCTGCAGGGCGATGCTTTCGGCCACCAGTTGGGCGGAAAGTTCGGGCTTGCGCTCTTCCTTGATGTTGAGGGCGACCTCGTTGTCCGGGTGCATGGCCTGCAGCCGGGCCTTGAGCTTGTCGACTTCCTGTCCCCGTTTGCCGATGATGATGCCGGGGCGGGCGGCGAAGATGTTGACCCTGAGCTGCTTGCCCTTGCGCTCGATCTGGACCGAGGCGATGCCGGCGTGGTACAGCTCCTTCTTGACGAAGTCGCGGATCTTCAGGTCGGAGTGGAGGTTGGCCGCGTAGTCTTTCTCGGCGTACCAGGTGGAATCCCACTTCTTGATGATGCCGAGCCGGAATCCGGTCGGATGCGTCTTGTGGCCCATGGACTTATTCGTCTCCTTCCCCGGCCTTTTTGGCCTTGGTCTTGGTCTCGGCGCCCGTGTCGGCCTTGGCCGCCTTGGTCTGCCGTTTCTTGGCTTTCTTGGCTTCCATGGCGGCCAGCTTGGCGGCCGCTTCTTCCTTGGCGGCCAGATCCTCGGACACCACGACGGTGATGTGCGAGGAGGGGCGCCGCAGGATGTTCACCCGGCCGCGGGCGCGGGGCATGTGGCGACGGTAGGTGGGGCCCTGGTCGACCCAGATCAGGCTGATGCGAAGGATTTCGGGATCCTCCACCTGCTTGACCTCGGCGTTGGCGATGGCCGAGTCGAGGAGCTTGCCGATGACGCGGGCCCCCTTCTTCTGGGTGAAAGCGAGGATGCGCCGGGCCTCCTCGACGTTCTTGCCCCGGATCAAGTCGGCGACAAGCCGCGTCTTCTGCGGGCTGATCCGCGCGAAGCGAAGCGTTGCGCGGGCTTCAATGGCTTCCATGGTCTTCCGTGTTCCGCTGAGTCGTTAATGGAGCGCGCCGCGGTGGAAGCCATTGCTGGCTGAAGGCGTCTCGCTCTCCGGCATGCGCCGGGCTTCCGCCGCGGAAAAAGTGTAATTATGGTTATGCGGCGCGCCGGTGTCAACTTTTTTTTCTGGCCGCCGCCGCATCGCCCGCTTTGACTTCCCCACCCCCTTCCCGCTACGATGCCTTTCACGCCCCTGATCGTCTTTGCCAGCGAGTGACCATGCAGACCATTGTCGTCGATCCGTACGCCCCCCGCTACCCCGACTTGGCCGAGGTGGCGGCCGCCGTGCGGGCGGGCGGGGTGATGGTCTATCCCACCGACACCATCTATGGCATCGGGTGCGACGTCTACCAGCCCAAGGCGCTCAAAAAAATCGAGACGGCCAAGGAGCGTGACGCGGGAAAACCGTTCTCGTTCGTCTGCCGGGACGTGGCGCAGATCAGCGAATTCGCCTTCGTCTCCAACTGGACCTACCGGCTGATGACCCGGCTTCTTCCCGGCCCCTACACCTTCGTGCTGGAGGCCCGCCGGACGAACCTGCCGAAAAAAATGGTGGGAAAACGGAACACGGTGGGGGTCCGCATCCCCGACAACGACGTCTGCCGCACGCTGGTAGAGCTGATCGGGACGCCGCTGGTCTCCACGTCGCTGAACCGGGCGGGGGAATCCCCCGTCGCCGACCTGGCCGACATCCCCCCCGAGCTGGCCCGGCATATCGACGTGGCCATCGACGTGGGGCCGCTGTTGGGAGACCCGTCGACGGTCATCGACGCCACCGGTCCGGCGCCGGTGGTTCTCCGGCAGGGCGCAGGCCCGGTGGAGTTCTGATGGAAACCGCGTTCCCCTCCCCCACCCGTACCCGTCGCCGTCTGGTCGTCGTGGTGACGGCGCTACTCCTGACCGGGTTCGTGGCCACCAGTTTCGGCAGCTACTACGCCTCGCTGGCCTCGCTGCAGGAGAAGGTCACCGGGGCGGAGCTGCCGCTGACCAGCGACAACATCTACTCGGCGGCGCAGAAGAGCCTGCTGCAACCGGCGCTCATCTCGTCGCTGATGGCCAACGACAGCTTCGTCGTCGACTGGGTCCACGGGGGGGAGAAGGACCCGGCGCAAATCGTCCGGTATCTGGCCAAGACCCGCGACCGGTTCGGCACAATGACCGCCTTTTTCGTCTCCGACACGACCGGGCTGTACTACCACGCCGGGGGCGTCCTCAAGACGATCTCCCCCGACGATCCCCGGGACCGCTGGTTCTACCGGGTGCGGGCCATGGCGGCCCCCTACGAGACCAACGTCGACCCGGACGCGGCCCACAACGACGTGATGACCGCCTTCATCAACTACCGGATGGTCGACGACAAGGGGACGTTCCTGGGCGCCATCGGCGTGGGGATGTCGATCAAGTCGCTGAGCGAGGAGATTCGCCGCTACCAGGGGCTCTTCAACCGGGACATCTATTTTTTCGCCCCCGACGGAAAGCTGACGCTGGCCGGGGCCGACGCCTCGACCGTCGCGACCGTCGACGACCTGCCCGGCTGGGACCGGCGCCACGGCGAGGTCCTCACGAAGGACCACAGCGCCTTCACCTACGAGCACGGGGGGGCCACCCATTACCTCAACAGCCGCTTCATCCCGGAGCTGGGATGGTACCTGGTGATCCACGGGGTGGACGACCAGGAGCGGGCGCCGATCCGCCGGGCGCTGTTGCTGAACCTGCTGGTGGCGGCGGCCATCGCCGGGGTGGTCATCGCCCTGACGCTGGCCACGGTGAATCGCTATCAGGCCCGGGTGGAGGAGCTGGCCAGCATCGATCCGCTGACCGGCGCGTTCAACCGCCTTTCCTTCGACCTGCTGCTGGAGCAGGCCTGCAAGGAGGCCCACCGGACGGGGGAGCCGTTCACGGTGGCCCTCTTCGACCTGGACCATTTCAAAAAGATCAACGACACCCACGGCCATCTGGCGGGTGATGCGACACTGGTGGCGGCGGTGAAGGCCATCAAGGGGCAGTTGCGGGAGGCGGATGTCCTCTGCCGCTGGGGGGGGGA
>JADGCD010000345.1 GCA_015229165.1 Nitrospinota bacterium
CCTTTTTGATAAAACCGATGCTGTTAAACCCGAAGATTCGCAGCTTAAGTATTTTTATACAGCCCAAAACATGGCTATCACCATGACCCCAGACGGGCAAAAACGCCTGCTTGGGCAGGATATGAGAAACAATAACGGCAGGTGCATTAAGACCAGAGATATGTTCAATCACAGTGATTCTTGCGAGCGCCCCGGCTCTGTCATCTGGCTGCAAAAAGACCCAAGCCTTCCCCCCATTACGAAGATAGAAGGCAACCGATTGGCTGTTTCCATGGGGGCATCTCTCAGTACGATGCGGGCAAAGGGCGTTGAAAATGTTGATGCAAAAGAGCTTGGCAGACTCGTTATAGAGCCGTTTGCTAATCCATTTCGGGTGCATCCGCTTCTTTGGGATTGTCAGCAGTTTATGATACTGTTTAAAATGGGGACTGCCTGCTATGTTATGAATACCCATGCCTTTGGCACACCTGATAACCTTATAGATATACCAAAGGAACTATCTTTAAAGATCGTAACAGAGCTGGCAAGAAACAATATTCAGTGGAAGCAGTGGAAGTCTTTTGAGGGACTTTCTTTGCCATCAAATGGGACTGAACTGTTTGGGGCTGATTTTGTTACTAAGTATGAGCCAAGTGAAGATAAAAAATATCTTTCCTATTTAAGGGAAAGGATGCAGGATAGAATAACTTATCTATCAAAGAAACGTGATATTGATCAGGACATGGACAGCTTGTTTATAGATCCGCTTGTAATGGCAAGGACTACTATTGATGAAATACTCAGCCCAATTTAACTAACGTGGATATTATACCAATACTGAGAAGTTTAACTATAGCGGTAGTGCCTATAATACTTGCAATTACAATGCACGAGGTAGCGCATGGCTGGGTTGCTTATAAGCTAGGTGATCCTACCGCTAAGTCAATGGGCAGACTTACGCTAAATCCTATAGCGCATATTGACCCCTTTGGTACGGTGCTTTTGCCGCTTATCCTTTTTATAGCAACGAGCGGCAAATTTATGTTTGGTTCGGCAAAGCCCGTGCCTGTTAATTTCAACAACTTGAGGAATCCCAAAAGGGATATGGCTTTGGTTGCTGCGGCAGGGCCTGCGGCAAACGTGCTTATAAGCATTTTAAGTATAATATTACTTAAACTCCTGGGCAGGATATTTGCTACAGTTAATATGTCTGGTGTCGTTGCCATGGTTGCTGTACCTGTTATATCAATGCTTCAATACAGTGTGGCGTTTAACATATTTTTAGCAGCCTTTAATTTACTACCAATACCACCCCTTGACGGCGGGCGAATAGCTGTAAGCCTTCTACCTTATAAACAGGCTCATTGGCTTAGCAGGGTTGAACCTTATGGAATATTTATAGTGCTAATATTGTGGAGTCTTGGTATCGCAAGATATATAATTGACCCTATTCAAGCGTTTATATTTTTCATTGTGGACATATTTGGGAGGATTTTTTAGTTATGGAAAGAGTTTTGAGCGGAATGCAGCCAAGCGGTATTCTACATATAGGCAATCTCATCGGTGCTTTAAACAATTGGGTTAAATTTCAAGAGCAATACGAATGTTTTTACTGTGTTGTTGATTGGCACGCACTTACAAGTAATTATGCAGCCCCTCAGGTTATAAAAGGTCATGTCCATGATATGATTATAAACTTTATAGCTGCTGGTCTTGACCCTGATAAGTGTACCATATTTTTACAGTCAAAGGTACGCCAGCATGCCGAGCTGCATTTGCTCTTAAGTATGATAACCCCAGTCGGATGGCTTGAGCGAGTACCAACCTATAAAGAAAAACAATCCGAGTTGGCAGACAGAGATATAAACACTTATGGTTTTCTTGGTTATCCCGTATTACAAGCAGCAGATATACTTTTATATCGGGCAAAATACGTACCTGTGGGCTTAGACCAGCTTCCGCACTTAGAAATAATCCATAAGGTTCAACCCTGCAAAGCCCGTGCCTGTTTATAAGGTAGAAGGCTTAC
>JADGCD010000346.1 GCA_015229165.1 Nitrospinota bacterium
AGGCGCCCGACGGCGAAGGCGGCGCAGGCGTTGTCGGCCTGATGGGCGCCGAGGAGGGGGACCGTCAGCACCGTCTCCTTCGCCCCTTCCATGACGGCAAGCTGGCGTCCCGGTTTCCCCGGCGCGGGCCAACTGTCCACCAGCGACCAACGGGCGTCCGGCGAGCGGCCGAAGGTGAAGGTCCGGGGGCGGGCGCCGTGGCGGGCGACGAGCGGGGCCGAGCCTTTGTCGGCGGCGTTGAGCAGCGCGATTCCCTTCGCGCCGAGCCCGCCGATCATCTCTCCCTTGGCGGCGGCCACGGCGGCGACGTTTTTGAAATGTCCCAGATGGGCGGCGCCGACGTTGGTGATGACGCCGATGTCGGGGCGGGCGATCTGGCAGAGGCGTTCGATCTCCCCGGCGTGGCTCATCCCCATTTCGATGACGGCGTACCGTTCGTCCCCGGCCAGCCCCATGAGGGTTTTCGGCAGGCCGACATGGTTGTTCAGGTTCCCCCTGGTGACGAGGGTCTTCCCCTTGGCCCGCAGGATCGCGCCGATCATCTCCTTGACGGTGGTCTTGCCGTTGCTGCCGGTGACGGCCACCACGGTCAGCCCCTTTACCCGCCCGCGCCGCCACCGGGCCATCTCCTGCAGCCCGCGCACGGTGTCGTCCACGAGGACGAAGCTCTCGGTCGGGTGGGCCAGCAGGAGCGACGGGTCGGAGACCAGCGCGGCGGCGGCGCCGTTGGCGAAGGCTTCGGCCACATACCGGTGTCCGTCGAAGTTTTCGCCGATGATAGCGACGAAGAGGCGCCCTTTCATCGGCTCGCGGCTGTCGGTGGCGATCCCCCGGACGGCCGACGCCCGTCCCGGGACGAGACGTCCGTCGCAGGCTTTGGCCAAAGCGGCCAGGGCAAGCGGTTCAGACACGGGCTTTCAGCGCCTCCCTCGCCTCTTCGCGGTCGTCGAAGTGATGTTTCGTCTTTCCGACGATCTGGTAGTCCTCGTGTCCCTTCCCGGCGATGACGACCATGTCGCCCGCTGCGGCCATGGCGATGGCGGCCCGGATGGCCTCCTTCCGGTCGGGGACGACCGTCAGGGCGGCGTGCGGGTTCGCTTCGGGACGGATGCCTTCGAGGATCATGGCGATGATCGATTCCGGCCGCTCGGTGCGGGGGTTGTCGGAGGTGACGATGACGGCGTCTGAGTGGGCCCACGCGGCCTTCCCCATTTTGGGCCGTTTGGCGTTGTCCCGGTCGCCGCCGCAGCCGAAGACGGTGATGAGGCGCCCTTTGGCGAGCGCCCGGGCGGTGGTCAGGACGTTGATGAGGGCGTCGTCGGTGTGGGCGTAGTCGACGATGACGCCGAACGGTTGCCCCTCGTCGATCCGCTCGAACCGCCCTGGCGCCGCTTTGAGCCCTTCGATCCCTTTCACGATGGCGGAAAGATCGGCCCCGTGAACGATGGCGGCGGCCACGGCGGCCAGCATGTTGTAGACGTTGTAGCGGCCGGCCATGGCGCTTCGCACCGGGGCGGAGCCGACGGGGGTCTTCAGGTGGAAGGCGCTCCCTTCGGCGGAGAGGACCAGCCCCTCGGCGGTGACGTCGGCGAATCCGCCGAGGCCGTAGGTGAACAGATCCCCGGCGACCAGCGGGGTCAACCGCGAGGCGTACGGGTCGTCGATGTTGAGCACCGAGACTTTCGGCGCGCATTCGGTGAAGAAGCGGGCCTTGGCGGCGAAATACCGCTCCATGTCGCCGTGGTAGTCGAGGTGATCCTGCGTCAGATTGGTGTAGAGGGCGGCGCCGAAAGCCACCTGTCCCACCCGCCCCTGGGCCAGGGCGTGGGAGCTGACCTCCATGGCCACCGCCTTGGCGCCGTGACCGATCATCGTTCGCAGCATCTTGTGGATGTCGGCCGATTCGGGGGTGGTGTTGGGGGCGTCCAGCGTCTGGCCGATCAGGTCGTAGCCGGTGGTGCCAAGCCGCCCGCAGGGGAAACCGGCGGCGTTCATCATGGCCTG
>JADGCD010000035.1 GCA_015229165.1 Nitrospinota bacterium
CAACATCGGCGCTGGTTGGACACAATCAGTGGAGCTCACCCAATCGGATTCGACCCTCGCCGTTCCCTGGGTGCATGGTGTCGGGGATGTGGATTCGCCTACGATTCAGATTACCGGGGCGGTTCAGGGCGACGGAAGCTTCGAGATGACCGGTTCCGGCGCCACCGGATCCAACCTGTTCACGATGACGTTCGACGGCACAGTCGGGGGGGGGCGATGGAGCGGCGAATACACCTTGGGCTGGCAAAAGGGGAGCATACAGTGCCAGTACATCTACTTGTTTGAAGGCGTCCGCATCTAAGCCGAAGGGGGGGGAGTTTCCCCCCTTTCTCCCTGTGATTGATTCCCTACCCCATATTTTCAGCCTGCCAAATAGCGGCCATCATGTCCACAATCAGGACGTCGAATAATACAACGTCCTGATAATGTACGGACAATGGTCCGGTCGGAAATAGGGCGACTGGTCATCGCGTTGGTTTTGAACGAATTATTCTATCACCCCCCGCTGGCGCCAGCTATGCACATGGCAGGGGTGAAGACAAACCGACTGAACCGGGAGAAGGGCGATGCTGATCACACAAGAGCTGCTGATGGGGATGACCGCTTCCCTTTTCGCCTACTGCTACCTGGCAATCAGCGCGACCAGCCTGCCCCTGTGAGATGGAAAGACAACACAATGAAAATACACGATATTTCACACGCGCTGGATCAGCTGATGGAATGGGCCATGTGGGGGGTTGTCATCGGATTTCTCTGGATCGCCGCCAGCTGAACGGTATAGGCGACTTCCGCTAAAGTGCGGTCGTCAGTCTACTGCGCCCGCTTATTCTTTTGGAAGCTCCTCTTCCAGCGCTCCAATCACCCGGCGGGCCAGATAGAGGCGGTTTCGCTTCCGGCCGGTCACTTCCTCCAAGACTCCCACATCGACCATCTTGTCGATGGCCAACTGGGCGGAGCGAAAGGTGACTCTCAACAACTTTGACGCAAGCCCCACCGTCAGCACCGGCTCGGTAAGCAACTCCCCGGCGAGCCGCGCCAACCCCTCCCCACCAGACGGACCAAACGTGGCGATCAGATCGTCGACGTGCTCCTCCCGCACCTGCAATAAAGAGCGGATCAACCGGTCGGTCTGCTCGGCCTGGGTGATGACTCCATCAAGAACGAAAGCCAGCCAAAGGTCGGGGGCGGCGTTGTCTCTCGAAGCGGTGAACGCGACTTCAAACCGTTCCGGATCGGCCAGAATCGCACTGGAGAGGGTGAATGAGGGAAACGGAACGGCTCCATCCCGAAAAAAGAGGGTGGCAAGTACGATCCCGGCCAATTCGACATTGTGCCGGACAAAGGGGCGAAGAAGGTGGAGCTGATAAAATGCAAGCCCCCCCATCACCAGGCCGGGATAGGGCGCCTTTCGTCGCAAAAACTTCTCCAGCGCAAATAGGCTCGGTCCCAAACGGGCCGGGGCGGGGGGCTGGCAAGAAACTGAGCCGGGGAAAAAGGGGAGAAGCGGACCCCCCGCCCCCCGTCCTCCTGGCTGGCGGAAGACCCGGTCGGCGGCAAGTCCCTTCTTTCCGGCCCGGGCCTGATAAAGATCGATCATGAAGGTAATATCGACCGGGAGATCCCGGTCGAGCGTGTTGAGCATGGCAAAGAAGGTCGCCCCGTTTCGAAGAGCCGACTCCAGAGAGGGTTCAACCATCCCCGGAGAGTGGGCCGCCATGAAAAGAAGCGGAAGAGAAGTTCGGTTCCCCGTCAACCGGGCCAAAGAGACCGCCTCGAGCCGGACAAAAAGCGAATGGAAAAGCAGCGGGTCTTCAAAAGTCGATAATAGACCCGAAAGTTCGCCCAGCTTCCGCTCCGCCCTCCCATAGAGAGCAAGCAGAGCAGGATCGTGCATCAGAGAGTCGGGGAATCCGAGCGTCAAAGGCTTTGCCATAGAAGACCGTCGCAATTAGGCGTGTATGATAAATATACTATGCATTCTACCATACAATCCAATTCATGTAGGTTGAAGTAATCGGTAGCGGAGAATGATGAGGAGATGCATGGAAAGCCTAAGAAGCCACAGTGAAATGGTGTTCGCCACTCTGTCTGAACATATTGAGCATCTTATTATATATTTCTACATTTTTTTATCGCACATTCAGCTTATGTCGCTGATAACGACGGCTGGTGAGTTGCGAATGACATAGAGCGCCAATCTTGACTGTGACAGCTCATGAGCCTTGTCATTCGCTTTGAGTGGTTGGGCTTGTCGCCATCGTAGGAAGTAGGAGGAAGCGTGTGGCGCTGGAAAGCTGATTCAGGGAGAGGTACGGTCGGCCACAGGAGAAAAGAAATGAAAGAATGAGCGAAGCAATTGTGGACAATAATGCTACTTGAATGCCATGTTTTATCGTATGCACAGATATAGTGAAAGCTCAGCCACTGCCATTGCCATGCGACACCCAATGTACCTGTCGGGAGATCGCCATCCTTCGTAGACGCCGACGAAAGCGAAACAGCTAGTGAAAACTGGTGGTCGATTGCGACAGTGAGCATATCTCCGAATTGACGCTCATCGTACATTATGAAAGACGGGACGAGCGAAAATGAAGGGCATAATGGCCCCAGAGATCAAATCCCATGCGTATGGAATTGTTGGGTCCAACCAGCTCGTATATAATTGAGGGAATCCCGATTCACCAAAAAACGCAAGAGCATGCCAAACCTTCGTTTGACCCCCCAAAACATCGCCAGCATGTACGAGCATGCCAGGGACACGTTTCCCCATGAGGCGTGCGGGGTGATTATCGGGCGAAGAGGGGAGAGCTTCAGCGTTGAAGTCGTAAAATGCGCAAATATTCAGCAGGCTATGAAGGAAAAGTACCCGGAGCAGTTCGTCCGTGGAGCCGATACCGGTTATTTCATGGACCCGAGGGATGTCCGCAACGCATTCGATCTCGCTGCCAAAAAAAAGGTGGAGGTGATCGGCTTCTACCATTCCCACCCCGACCATGACGCCTACTGGTCCGAGGAGGACCATCGGGCTGCCATGTGGGCAGGCACCGATGAGCCATCGTTTCCGGACGCTTCCCATGTTGTGGTATCCATCTATAAAGGGAGGGTCAAAGAGGGGGCGGTCTTCGTCTGGAACCAGGAGCTGGGTGTTTTCGAAAAAGAAGCGACTCTCGAAGGGGAGTGAGGCATCCATAAACATGGGGTTTTCCCCCACTCCTCTGGAGCGTCACAATGTCCCCATCACTCCCCTATATTCTTTCCCCCACCGGCCGCGAAGGGGTCCGGCTCTTCAACGAACAGGCCTATTATCGCTGCCACGACGCCTTTGAAGCGGTGTGGATAAAAACCGCTGGCGCGGAGCGGCACTATTATCAGGGGCTGATTCAGATTGCCGTCGCATTCTATAAGATCAGGGAAGAAAAGAACTGGCGCGGCGCCACCAGTCTTCTGACAACCGGCATCGGACACCTGAAATGCGTCGATCCGGGCGATGTTGAGCTGAATATCGAGCGGCTCGTGCAAGAGAGCCAAGCGATATTGGAGGTTCTAAATGCCATCGGCGCAGAGAGGATTAGCGAAATCAGTTCCAGCATGCTTCCAAAGTTGCACTATTTGCCGGAGGCGGAATCGGAGCCATGGAAGGCAGAATAATTGAAAAGAGAACGACATATCGAACGCGGCTCTGGCAATAATTCACAGTAGTCGTTTATTTTTCTATATGTTACGCGCATTTTTCCTCGCAATCGATAGTTTTTTCAAACGTGAAAACCAAAAAAATAGTTAATGCCAATTCTGGCTTTTCGTAAAATGAAAAAAGGGGAGCATCGGTAACTTTTAGGTCGTACGGCGTTAGTGTTGAAAAATGGGAATAGTGGACTCACGTTTGCAGTGTAGACTTGCAACCCGATGACCGACCTGCTACAGTTTCGTCATTGCGAGGGGTGGTCTTTAATTTAGTCCCGTGAGGCTAGAAAGCTCTCCTAAGGTGGCGAATTGTGAAATGCTCTCATATCTCGGGGTTGGCGTCACGCCTTCACCTCTCATTTCCTGCTTCCCTCCCAGCGTCGGGGCATTCATCCCTCATAGTTTTGCCGGAGTGGCCTGAAACATGAGTGAACAACCCACCAGCATGGACCAACAGGAAGAGTCCACCATCCTGACCGGCGCCAAAATTGGGCAGACCATCACGCGCATGGCACACGAAATCGTTGAGAAAAACAAAGACTTGAACGATTTCGTTATCATAGGCATCAAGACCCGTGGCGCCGTATTGGCCCAACGGCTCGCCAAAGAGCTTATGGGCATCACCGAAAGCGAGCGGATCATACCGGTGGGAGCGTTGGATGTTTCACTCTACCGGGATGACTTCGAGCGCACGGGCGCCCAACTGACCGCCGAGACCACCGACATACACTTTTCCATAGAAGACACCACCGTCCTGCTGGTCGATGACGTACTCTTCACCGGTCGAACCATCAACGCAGCCATCAGGGCCCTGTTCGACATGGGAAGGCCCCGCCGGATCAAGCTGGCCGTCCTCATTGACCGGGGCCATCGGGAGCTTCCCTACCGACCCGACTATTGCGGGAAGAATGTCCCGACCCAGTATGTCGAAAAGATACGGGTTCGGCTCAAAGAGACCGATGATCGGGACGTGGTTCTCTCCGGCCCAGGCTCCGGTGGACGGGGCAAGGGGGAATAGATGGGCGAAGCACGCCTCTTGAACCGCCGTCTGGTCTCAATGAGGGATCTGACCGAAGAAGACATAGAGCAGATCCTCTCCACCGCAAAGGTGATGAAGGATATTTCTACTCGTGAAGTAAAAAAAGCTCCGCCGCTACGGGGCAGGACCATCATAAACTGCTTTCTCGAAGCCTCGACCCGCACTCGTACAAGTTTCGAAATAGCAGGAAAGCGTTTGTCTGCAGACGTAATTAATATAAGTGGTTCCAGCTCTTCAATGATCAAGGGTGAATCTTTAAAAGACACCGTCTCGACGCTGGAGTCGATGCAGCCGGATCTGATCGTCCTCCGGGCCGCTAATTCTGGCGCAGCAGAGCAGGTATCTCACTGGGTCGACTGCCCCGTGGTCAACGCCGGCGACGGGCGCCACGAGCATCCGACCCAGGCGCTGCTCGACCTGATGACGATCACCGAGCAGAAAGGTTATGTTCGCAATTTAAATATTTCCATTATTGGTGACATTTCCAATTCTCGGGTCGCTCGCTCAAACCTTATTTCTTTGAATATGTTGGGAGCAAATACGACCGTTTGCGGCCCATCAACGCTTCTTCCGCGAGAAGTATCAAGACTCGCCGGAAAGGTCACGACCAAGCTTTCTGAAGCGGTCGAAGGGGCGGACGTGATCATGATGCTCAGGATTCAACAGGAGCGGATGGCTCAGGCCAAGTTCCCAACGTTGCGTGAATACTCTGTTTTATATGGTCTTTCAGAAAAGAAGCTGGCGAAAGCCAAAAAGGATGTGATCATCATGCATCCTGGTCCCATCAACCGGGGGGTCGAAATCTCTCCGCAGGTCGCTGACGGCCCCTGGTCGGTGATTCTCGATCAGGTCACGAACGGGGTGGCGGTCCGGATGGCCATTCTATATCTTCTCCTGGGCGGAGGACTCAAAGCGTCGTGAGCGAACTTCTCATCATCAACGGTCGGGTCATCGACCCCCGCTCCGGCGTTGACGGGATCGCCGATGTTCGGATCGAAAAGGGGAAGATCGTCGCCGTCGGCCCGAACCTGACACGAAGTGAAGGCGCCCGTATTTATGACGCGTCCGAGAAATGGGTCGTTCCGGGATTGATCGATATTCACACCCATCTGCGCGATCCGGGGTACGAATACAAAGAGACCATCGAAACCGGTGGGAAGTCGGCCGCTGCGGGGGGGTTCACCTCCATCTGTTGCATGGCCAACACCAAACCAGTGAACGACAACGGTGAAATCACTGATTACATAATCAATACCGCCAAGGCCACGTCGCCGGTGAACGTCTACCCCATCGGGGCGCTCACTAAGGGTTTGGGGGGGGAAGTTCTTGCAAATATCGGCGAAATGGCTGAAAGAGGAGTAGTTGCGCTGTCAGACGACGGGCGCTGTGTCCAAAACGGCGCGGTCATGCGGGCGGCGGTGGAATACGCCAAAATGTTCGGCCTCGTGGTCATGGAGCATGCCGAAGACGGCTGTCTGAACAGTGGCGGGGTGATGAACGAGGGGTTGGTCGCCACCGAGATGGGGCTGGTCGGCTTCCCCCGGATCGCCGAGGATGTGATCGTCGCCCGGGACGTCGCCCTAGCCGATTACCTCGACGCCAACATCCACATCGCTCACGTCTCCACCCGGGGGACGGTGGAGTTGATCCGCGACGCGAAGAAACGGGGGGTGAAGATCACCGGCGAGGCGGCCCCCCATCATTTTACTCTGACCGACGAAGCCTGCCGGGGCTATAACACCAACGCAAAGATGGCCCCCCCGCTGCGGGAAGAGGACGACGTCCGGGCAATCAAAGAGGGGTTGGCCGACGGGACGCTCGACTGTATCGCCACCGACCATGCCCCCCACGCCGTGGACGACAAAGAGGTCGAGTTCGACCACGCCGCATTCGGGATCGTCGGGTTCGAGACCGCCGTTCCCCTTTCGTTGGCGTTGGTTCGGGAGGGGGTCTTGACCCCCACCCGGCTCATCGAGGCGATGGCGGCCCGCCCGGCGGAAATCGTAAGGCTCGACCGTGGTACATTGGCAGTAGGCGCCGTGGCCGACGTCACCGTCATCGACCCTGCAGTCGAATGGACCGTCGATCCGACCCGATTCGCCACCAAAGGAAGAAACACCCCCTTCGCCGGATGGCAGGTCCAGGGACGGGCGGTCGCCACCATCGTTAAAGGGAAGATCGTTTACGAATGCTGAAACATCCCGAACCTGCGCTCCTCGTCATGAAAGACGGGACCGTGTACCGGGGCTCGCGCCTCGGCGCCATCGGCCAGCGGTCGGGCGAAGTGGTTTTCAATACCTCCATCACCGGGTATCAGGAGATCCTCACCGACCCGTCGTACAAGGGGCAGATCGTCCTGATGACCCAGCCCCTCATCGGCAACTACGGGGTCAACACGGAGGACGAAGAGTCCCGCTCCCTTTTCTGCGAAGGGTTCATCGTCAAGGAAGCCTCCCCCATGGTCAGCAACTGGCGGAGCCGATGCTCCCTCGACCAGTACCTGTGCGACCGGGGGGTCGTCGGCATCCAGGGGATCGACACCCGCGCCCTGACCAAAAAGCTGCGCGAAAAGGGGAGCATGCCGGGGATCATCGCCTCCGGGCCGTGCGACATCGACGAGCTGAAACAGCAAGCGGCGACGCTGACCGGTACCGAAGGGATCGACCTGGTCAAGGAGGTCACCTGCGCCGAGCCGTACGAATGGACCGAAGGGCTGTGGGCGTTGGGCACAGGATTTGAGACCGGCGCCGATGTTCGCTTTCATGTCGTCGCGCTCGACTTCGGGATCAAGCGGAACATCCTGCGCAACCTCGTGCATATCGGCGCCCGGGTGACGGTGGTCCCCGCATCGACCGGCGCCAAGGCGATCCTCGCCCTGAACCCCGACGGGGTGTTCCTCTCCAACGGTCCCGGCGATCCGGTGGCGGCGCCCTACGCCTACGAGACCGTCGGCACGCTGATCGGGGAAGTCCCGGTATTCGGCATTTGTCTCGGCCACCAAATGCTTGCGTTGGCATTGGGGGCGAAGACCTTCAAGCTCCCATTCGGGCATCACGGCGGCAACCATCCGGTCATGGACTTGTCGACCCGGAAGGTGGAGATCACCGCCCAGAACCACAACTACGCCGTGGACGAGAAGACCTTGCCCGCCGGGGTGGAGCTGACCCATGTCAACCTGAACGACATGACCGTGGAAGGGATCGCCTCGACTGCCAAACGCTGTTTCTCGGTGCAATATCACCCCGAAGCCGCCCCCGGCCCCCACGACCCGGCGTATCTCTTCGCCCGCTTCGCCGACCTGATGACGGGGTCGCGGGTTTAGCAGGGTTTCCTTGCGAAGCAGGGAAAGTAACGAAAGAGAAGGACTGGGACCGGCTCAACAACAAGAGCCGGTCGGCGAATAACAAGGCGGTCATGACCGCGACAGCGCAATATAAAGAATGCCGAAGAGAACCGACATCCAGAAGATCATGATCATCGGCGCCGGGCCCATCGTCATCGGCCAGGCGTGCGAATTTGACTACTCCGGCACCCAAGCGTGCAAAGCCCTCAAAGAAGAGGGGTACACCGTCTGTCTGGTCAACTCCAACCCCGCTACCATCATGACCGACCCGGAGACCGCCGACGCGGTCTATATAGAGCCGGTGACGCCGGAGGCGGTGGCCAAGATCATCGAGCGGGAGCGCCCCGACGCGCTGCTCCCCACCGTGGGGGGGCAGACCGCGCTGAACGTCGCCGTGGCGCTGGCGAAAAACGGAACGCTGGAAAAATACGGCGTCGAACTGATCGGCGCCAAGCTTCCCGCCATCGAAATGGCCGAAGACCGGGCGCAGTTCCGCGACGCCATGGTCCGCATCGGGCAGAAGACCCCCAAATCGGCCATGGCCCATACCATGGACGAGGCGGTGGCTGCCCTGGCCACGGTCGGCGTCCCTGCCATCATTCGTCCCGCCTTCACCCTTGGCGGCACCGGCGGCGGCATGGCCGATACCGAAGAGGCGTATCTCGCCCAGTGCAAGGCCGGTCTCGACGCCTCCCCCGTCTCTCAGATCCTCATCGAGCAGTCGATCGCCGGGTGGAAAGAGTTCGAGCTGGAAGTAATGCGCGACACCGCCGACAACGTGGTCATCATCTGCTCCATCGAGAACCTCGACCCGCTGGGGATGCACACCGGCGACTCAATCACCGTCGCCCCCGCCCAGACGCTGACCGACCGCGAGTACCAGCTCATGCGGGACGCATCGTTGGCCATCATCCGCGAGATCGGCGTCGACACCGGCGGCAGCAACATCCAGTTCGCCGTCAACCCGGCCGATGGCGAGCTGATGATCATCGAGATGAACCCCCGCGTTTCGCGCAGCTCCGCGTTGGCGTCGAAAGCCACCGGTTTTCCCATCGCCAAGATCGCGGCGAAGCTGGCCGTCGGCTATACCCTCGACGAAATCAGGAACGACATCACCCGGGTTACCCCCGCCTCCTTCGAGCCGACCATCGACTACTGCGTCGTCAAGATTCCCCGGTTCGCCTTCGAGAAGTTCCCGAAAGCCGAAAACCGGATCGGCGCCCAGATGAAATCGGTGGGGGAGGTCATGTCGATCGGGCGGACCTTCCGGGAGTCGTTCCAGAAAGCGCTTCGTTCGCTGGAGCTGGGCGCCTTCGGACTCGATCCGAAAACGTTTGACGACCTGGCATCGCTCGAAAAAGCCATCGCCACCCCCACCTCCGACCGTATCTGGTACGTCGGCGAAGGGTTCCGTCAGGGACTTTCCGTCGAGCGGATCTTCGAGCTGACGAAGATCGACCCCTGGTTCCTGACGCAGATCGAAATGATCGTGCAGATGGAAAAAGAGGTGAACCATGTGACCGTGGGAGACCCGGCCACCTTGCGCCTCTTCAAGGAGAACGGCTTCTCCGACCGGCGTCTCTCCCAACTGGCCGGGGTGAGCGAAGCGACCATCCGGGAGAACCGGAAGAACCTTGCCGTCATCCCGGTCTTCAAGCGGGTCGATACCTGCGGCGGAGAGTTCGAAGCGCACACTCCGTATCTCTACTCCACCTACGAGCAGGAGTGCGAAGCGGCCCCCACCGACCGGGAAAAGATCATCATTCTCGGCGGCGGCCCCAACCGGATCGGGCAGGGGATCGAGTTCGACTACTGTTGCGTCCACGCGGTAAAGGGGCTGACCAAAGACGGTTACGAGACCATCATGGTCAACTGCAACCCCGAGACCGTCTCCACCGACTACGACACCAGCGACCGGCTCTACTTCGAGCCGCTGACCTTCGAAGACGTGATGACCATCATCGACCTCGAAAAGCCGAAGGGGGTCATTGTCCAGTTCGGCGGACAAACACCGTTGAACCTGGCGTCGAAATTGGAAGCCGCCGGCGCCCCGATCATCGGCACCCCCCCGTCTTCCATCGACCGGGCCGAAGACCGGGAGAGCTTCAAACAGATGCTCGAGAAGCTCGGTCTGAAACAGCCCCCCAACGGAACCGTCGTCAACACCGAACAGGCCATCGAAGTGGCCAACCGGATCACCTATCCCGTCGTCGTCCGCCCCTCGTTCGTCCTTGGCGGTCGCGCCATGGAGATCGTCTACGGCGACGAAGCGTTGCGCTATTACATGACCCACGCCGTCAACGCCTCCCCCGACCATCCGGTGCTGGTTGACAAATTTCTGAACGACGCCACCGAGCTTGACGTGGACGCCGTCTCCGACGGGACCGACGTCGTCATCGGCGGGATCATGGAGCATATCGAAGAGGCCGGGGTCCACTCCGGTGACTCCGCCTGTTCGATCCCTCCGCGCACCGTGGACGAAACGACCCTCGACGAAATCCGCCGCCAGACGAAAGCCATGGCGTTGGAGCTAGGGGTCGTTGGGCTGATGAACGTCCAGTTCGCCATCCAGAAAGGGACCATCTACGTTCTGGAAGTAAACCCCCGCGCCAGCCGGACCGTGCCGTTCGTCAGCAAAGCCATCGGCGCCCCGCTGGCCCAGATCGCGGCGCGAGTGATGGCGGGGAAAACGTTGCGCGAACTCGGCTTCACCGAGGAGCGAAAGATAAAACACGTCGCGGTGAAGGAATCGGTCTTCCCCTTCATCAAGTTCCCTAACGTCGATACGATCCTCGGGCCGGAGATGAAATCGACCGGCGAAGTTATGGGGATCGACAAAAGTTTCGGCGGCGCCTTTCACAAAGCGACCCTTGCATCCGGCTACCGGCTTCCCCGGTCGGGAACCGTGTTTGTCTCTGTCATCGACGAGGACAAGCCGCGCGCCGTCATCGTGGCAAAGAAGCTCGCCGCCATCGGTTTTACCCTCGTCGCCACCGAAGGGACGAAGCGGGCCATCGAAGCCGCCGGGATCGACTGCGGTCTCGTGTCGAAAGTCGCGACGCCGGGAAGCGCCCCCACCTGCGTTGAACTGTTGAGCGACAAGAAAATCGCCATGGTCATCAACACCCCCTTCGGCGCCCAGTCGATTGAAGACGGCTACACCATCCGCCGGACCGCGCTCAATATGAACGTCCCCTACCAGACCACCATCGAAGGCGCCGAAGCGTCGGTCTTCGGCATCGTCGCCGATCTGGACGAAGAGTTCACCGTCCGCCCCCTGCACGAATATTTCATCAACGGCTGATGCGTCCCGGATCGGCTGGCGGCACGGAGGAGGGGCGATGAGAAACATCCCGCCCGTGGGGACGCTCCTGCTGCTGGCGGCGCTCCTGATCGCCCCGCCCGCCCGCGCCGAAACCGGCGATCCGTGGGAGGGGCGGGTCTACGACCGCCTCGTGTCGGAAGAGTGGTTCGACGTCCGCTTCGGTGAAGGGAAGATCGGCTTCTCCACCACTTCCGTCGAAGAGGGGAAAGAGGGATACCGGATCAAGGGGCGGGCGGTCATCCGTCTTCAGGTCTTGGGGGAGACGCAAGACCTCTCCTTCGCCCAGACGTTTCACCTCGACAAGAAGCGACAGGTTCTCGGCTTCATTTCCCTCCAGAACGCCGGTCCCCAGCGGATGCGGACCGTCGGTCGCCTCGACGGAACCCGCCTCACTTTGACCATCGGCTCCGCTGCGGGGGAAAACGACCTGGCGCAGACGGTGCCCGTCGGTATCCAGTTTCTGGAGACCATCTCCTTCACCATGGGAAGCCAGCTCAGGGAGGGGTTCGACCGGACCGTGCCGGTCTACGTCACCTCGCTCCGGGCGGTAGAGCCGATCCGGGTGGTGGTGAAGGGGAGAGAACGGCTCACCATCGACGGCGCCACGATCGACACCTACCGGACCGAAACGACCATGCGGGGATTCGTCACCGACATGTGGATCACCCCCGACGGACGGACCGTCCGGGAGCGGGAGTCGTCCATCGGCGTCGTCACCCAGCGGACCAGCCGGGACAAGGCGCTCGCCTTCGCCGACAACGGCATCCCGGTCACCAGTCTGATCACCTACAGCCTGGTCAAGCCCGACAGGAAGCTTACCCGCCCCGACCGGATCAAGCGGCTTTCGATTCTGGTAGACGGACTCGGCACTCCCCGCGACATCCCACGGGACGAGCGGCAGCTTGTCGGAACCCCGCTCTGGCGGGAGGTCGGCGGGAAGCGGGTCATGACCCTGCCGGTGACCCTCGTCGCCAAGGGGCCGGAGCGGATCCTGCCGCTGGGTGAGCTGCGGGAGTTCGCCCCGGATCTGGTGAAGCAGACCCCCGAAATCCAGAGCGAACATCCGGAGATCGTCTCCCTCTCCCGCTCGCTGACCAAAGACGCTCTCGACGGCTGGGGGGCGGCCCTTGCCATCAACCGGTGGGTCAACGAGAACATCAAAAAGGAACTGGTCGACTCCTTCACCGCGCTCGACGTCCTTCGAGTGAAAAAGGGGGAGTGTCAGGCGCACACCAATCTCTTCGCCGCCCTGGCCCGGGCCGCCGGCATCCCCACTCGGGTGACGGGGGGGCTGGTCTACTCGACGCAGGCCGACGGGTTTCTGTACCACGCCTGGCCGGAGGTGTTCGTGGGAGAGTGGGTCGCCATGGACCCGACGCTGGGCGAATCGGTGGCCGACGCCACCCACCTGAAACTCTTCGACGGGGGGCTGGCGGAGACGATCAAGCTGATCGGCTTTGTGGGGCGGATCGGCATCCGCATCGACGAACCGTGAAAAATAGCCGATGACGAGCTACCGCATTACCCAAAGAACCGGACTGGCCGGGGGGTTCTTTCACCTGCTGGCCGAAACCGACACCCCGCCGGGAAAGGTCCGCCCCGGATCGTTCGTCATGATCCGCTGCGCCGACGGAACCGACCCCTATCTGCGCCGCCCCATGAGCGTGGCCGATTTTGCGCCCGATGGCGCCCGCATCGGGCTGCTGATCCAGAACGTGGGGCGGGGAACCGGGCTGCTGGCGCAAAAGAGCGTCGGCGACACGCTCGACGTCATCGGCCCTTTTGGAACCGGCCTGTTCGTGACGCCGGAGCCGGGGACAAAGCTGTGGCTGGTGGCCGGGGGGACCGGCATCGCCCCCTTCCTCGGGTATGTCGAGAACAATGATCTGTCGAAATCGAGCGCCGGGACAACCCTCTTCCTCGGCGCCCGGCGGGAAGAGCTTCTTTTCTTCCGCGACCGGTTCGCCGCAGCGACCGATCTTGACGTGGCGCTGGCCACGGAGGACGGCTCGGCGGGGGAAAAGGGATTTGTCACCGCCGCCATGGAGCGGCGTCTGGCGAACGGCGAGCGCCCCGACCTGATCTACACCTGCGGCCCGACGCCGATGATGAAAGGGGTGGCCGCGTTCGCCAAACGGATCGGCGCCCGCTGCATGGTGTCGCTGGAGAACCGGATGGCGTGCGGTTTCGGCGCCTGTCTCGGCTGCGTGCAGAAGGTGGCGGGAAAAGAGGACTACACGACCGTCTGCAAGCGGGGGCCGGTGTTCGACGCGCAGGAGATCGAACTGTGAACCGGTGCGATCTGTCGGTCAATTTCGCCGGTATCCGGCTCAAGAACCCAGTGGTCGGCGCCTCGGGGACGTTTGGCTACGGGCTCCTCTACGACGAATTCTACCCGGTGGAGAAGCTGGGGGGATTCTGCTCCAAAGGGCTGTCGCTGAAACCGAAGGCGGGGAACCCGACCCCCCGGATCGCGGAGACCCCCGCCGGGATGCTCAACGCCATCGGGCTCCAGAACATCGGGCTCGAAAAATTCGTCTCGCAAAAAATGCCGAAACTGCGCCAGCGGGACACGGCGGTGATCGTCAACTTCTTCGGAAACACGGTGGAGGAATACGCCGAGCTGGCGGGACGACTCGACGAAGTGGAGGGGGTCCACGGTCTCGAGATGAACATCTCCTGCCCCAACGTGAAGGAGGGAGGAATCGCCTTCGGCTCGGACATGGCGCTGACCCGCCGGGTGGTGGCCGCCTGCCGGGCGGCGACCAAACTGCCGCTGATCGTGAAGCTCTCTCCCAACGTGACCGACATCACCCTCTTCGCGAAGGTCTGTGAAGAAGAGGGGGCGGACGGACTGTCGGTGATCAATACGCTGTTGGGCATGGCCATCGACATAAAGGGGCGTCGGCCCCTCCTGGCCAACGTCACCGGCGGGTTGTCGGGCCCGGCGATCAAACCGGTGGCGCTGCGGATGGTCTGGCAATGTTACAAGGCGGTCTCGATTCCGATCTTCGGGCTGGGGGGGATCGCGCAAGCGTCGGACGCGGTGGAGTTCCTGATGGCGGGCGCCACGGCGGTACAGGTGGGAACGCACAATTTTGTCGACC
>JADGCD010000036.1 GCA_015229165.1 Nitrospinota bacterium
TAGGGAGAGGGAGGAGCGCTTTTCGCACGGACCTGGCTCACCGTGGTTCCCCGGGCCTTTGCGGCGGGGGCACGCAGGGCGTCGATCTGGCGTTGGGCGTTTTTCGCCAGCGGGCTTTTCGGATGGCGGCTGACCACCCGCTCGAACCGGGCTCTCGCCTCCGAACGGTCGGCGTCGAGCCCCGACACGTCGGCGAGCTTTGCGTACAACTGCCCGGCGGTGAAGAGGGCGTCTTTGCCCCGAGGATGGTCGGGGCGGGTGATGGCGATTTTGTCGAACTTGGCGATGACCCCCATCCACTCCGCCCGGTTGGCCATCCGCTTTTTGGAGCCGAGGAGCGAATAATAGCCTTTGCGGGCGTCCTGATAGAGCGATTCCGCCGAAGGCTGGGCCGCAAGCGCCGGGTGCGGAAGCAGGGGAACGGTGAACGCAAAAAGTACCGCAGCGGCAACAAAATGCGCCAGAGCGACGATTTGCGTGGGTCTGCCCATACTTGGCAAAATAGGCATAATTAGTATATAATTAATAGAAATAGTAGCGGAGTTATCATCGCCTGTCAACAAATCCTTAAAGCCAAGTCGAAGCAGGCGATCACTGCGCCAACGTTTTTTGATGGCTTGCGCCATCATGCTTAAGGTAACTTCAAATTGTGTGCCGACGGAATCTTGACGTCGCTCCTCCCGATTTCCGCAAAAGCCCTTGCTGAACAGGGGGTATCATTATTGGCACGGTTCGTGTTTATACTTTCTCCATGAGACCGGAGCGTCAAAAGTGCGACTGAGGCGATGAACTACGATCCAAAAGGGGTGGAAGCCAAACGGCTCAAGCAGGAGCGGGAAGTGGCCGCCCTTGTGTCCGGGCTTGAAGAGGCTCTGGGACGGTTCCGCGCCTGCCTGAACCAGCGCAGGAGCCTGCGGGGGGCCCTTTCCGACCGGTTGGAGAAGGTGGCGCTACGGCGCAAGGAGACGGTCGTCGCCCTCAAAGAGATGGTCAAGCGGAACGACCGGATCAAAAGCCGTCTCGAGGCCGACCGGGAGGAGCTGACCCGGCTGAAGCGTGACGAGGCGACGTTGACTGGCCGGTATCAGGAGCTTCTGGCCGGACGGCTTCCGACCGATCCGTCGGATATCACCCTCGAACGGCTGGCCGGGGAGGGGGTTCCCCCCGCCGATCTTTCCGCCGAGCGGGAGAAGTTTCTCGGCAAGGTGCGTCAGGCGTTCGACGAGCTCGACGGCCAGCTGGCCGAAACGGGCGGGCGCCGTGAAAAGCTGGAGCGCCGGGTGGGGGAGGCGGAGCGGGAGCTCGCAGGCGCCGACAAGCGCCGCGAGCTGCTCTTCAAGAAGCTGGACATCTACAAGCAGGAGACCACCACCGCCGAGCGGCGGTTGCAGGAGACGGTGGTGGAAGAGGAGGCCGCCCTGCAGGAATACGCCGATTTCATCCGGCGGATAAAGCGGGTGCTGGCGTTGCCCGCCACCGTGCAGGCCATGCTGGGGGGGTGTGACCGCCCCGGCGACGGCGTCGGCGGAGAGTGACCGGCGGACATTCTGATAGGATGGCGTCATGAGCCATACCTCCCCCCCCTTCGTCCTCCGTTCCGGCGTCGATCTGGTGGTCATCGACCGGATCGAACGGTCGCTGGCCCGCTACGGCGATGCGTTCGTGGCGAAGGTCTTCACCCGCGCCGAAGCGGCCCACTGCACCCGTCGGCCTCGTCCCGCCCCCAGTTACGCCGCCCGGTTCGCCGCCAAGGAAGCGGTCATGAAGGTGTTGGGCAAAGGGGTGTTCACGATCCCTTTCACCGCCATCGAGATCGGCGCCGACGCCGATGGACGCCCCACCGTCACCCTGCACGGCAAAGCCAAAGAGCGGGCCGACGAAATCGGCCTCGTCTCGCTTGACCTCTCCATGAGCCACGACGGCGGAATGGCCATGGCGTTTGCCGTGGGCTACATGCGGGGGTAGGGGATCGACCGCAAGGCGACTTTGGTTCGTGGCGACAGGTCGGAAGGTGGACTCCCCGGACAGGCGGGGAAAATGCGCTCCCGCGTCGCCGCAGGGCTGCGCAAAAAACGAAACCGCCTCCAGCGGTTGCGCGGGAGGCGGTGGAGGCGGATGCCTCGTCGGCGCCGGAGAGACTCGTCACAACGGGGGGCGCCCCCCGCTGCGGCGCGTCGCCGCTAGGCGGTCACGTTGATGACCGATCCGGCTTTCTGGATCATGTCGACCATCTGCGCCCCTTCGGCCTTCTGGACCTCGTTGGCGGTCTTGGCCACCGCGGTGTCGACGCCACCCGGTTTCTGTTGCGCTCCGACACTGGCGGTGTTGGCCGCTCCCGACGCGGCGCTGGCGGTTCCGATATCCATGTCCTTCTCCCTTTGGTTGCCCCTGCGCGAGGGGCGATGTACGGCCTGTCCTCTCTTTCGGCGATCGGGCATGAATACTTGAGCCGAAAACGCAAAAAAAAGACGACCCCCGCATGGAGGGCCGTCTTTTCAACCGATTGGCCGGTCAGTCTTCGTTCGGGGCCGACGGCGCCAAGGGGGCCGGGACGGCGAACTTTTCGGCCCAGGCGATCTCCTGATCCAGATTCGGCGCCACCATGACCGTCGGGACGTGCTTCTCCACGTCGGAGACGGTGTCGATGACGTTCAACTGTTTGAACAGGAAGTCGAACTTCGCTTCCAGCTCCCCCCCGATGGCGTTGCGGGTGGCTTCGGGCAGGGTCCAGATCTCCTCTTTGGCCAGGCCGAACCCCTTCTTGCGGGTCTTGTAGATGAACTGCTCCTCGGTCTGCCCCGCCTTTTTCTCGTCGGCGCAGGCGACGTGCAACCCGGCGTAGATGCGGGCCTTCAGGTCGGCGGGGAAGTTGGGGGAGTCGAACGTCATGTTCTGGAACCCGGTGGCAAGATGGATCTCGCCGGTGTTTACGGAGGGGAACTTGTGGAACATGGTGTCGGGCAGGGTGGAGGCGCCATGCTGGACCGCGCCGCACAAGCCGTACCGCTTGCGGGCCATCTGTCCCAGCTTGTCCAGCGTGGCGAAGTCGAGCGCCACTTCGGCCACGGACCCGTCGGGCAGCGGCACGCCGCCGTGGGAGGTGCCGGTCTGGACCGAGACTTTCGAGATGCCGACGTAGTCCCCCAGTTTCTTAAGGGTGCGCAGGTACCCTTCCATGTAGGCTTCCAGCTCTTCGGGGGTGGAGTTCTGCTCCCCCACCTCGCCGATCTCGCCGCCGACGGAGATGGTGACCCCGCTCGGCTCCAGCCCGCGCAGGTAGGCGGTCAGTTGGGCGCCGACTTCATAGTTAAGCCGCTGTTCGGCGTCGAGGTTGGGCTGCGACAGGTCGACCAGCGTGGAGGTGTCGATGTCGATGTTGTAGAAACCGGCTTCGATAGCTTCCTTGATGAGCGCCTTGAGCCCGCCGACCTCTTTCTCCGGGTCGGCCTTGAAGCTTTTGGCGTTGACCTGGAAGTGGTCCCCCTGGATGAAGACCGGGCCGGTGTACCCTTCGCGGATGGCTGCGGCGATAAGCACGGCGGCGTACTCGGAGGGGCGCTGGTAGGTGTAGCCGATCTCCGACTTGGCGATCTCGAAGAGGAACGAGTTGGCGTTGTGCTTGACGCCGGTGCGGACCAGCGCCCGGGCCACGTCGTAGGTCAGCCCCCGGATGTTGACCGCCGGAACGGTGTATCCGGCCACTTCGCCCCGCCCCATGGCTTCGTAGAGCCCCTGGATGGAGGCCGCCCAGACGCCCAGGTCGAGCCCGGCGCTCTTGACCATCCACCGGGCGCGGCCCCGGATGGCGGGGGCGTCGGCGAAGACGGCGTTGTAGATCAGGGTGTCGATGGCCTTGGCCCGGAAGGCGGCCGGGTCGGTGACTTTCACGGTCTCGCCGACTTCGGCGCACCCGGCGACGATTTTGTTCAGTTGCTCTACGGTAGCGGCTTTCATGGGTCCCCCTCGATACGGAGTTGGCTATTGATGAATCGAAATTGTATCCGGGCATTATAGCAAGGTTTGGGCCCGCGCCCGCCGGGCGAACCGATTTCTCGCAAACGCCCGGTCAGGCCTCGGTGTCGGGCTCCACAAACTGCCACCGCACCTCCGGCGCCCGACGGCGGACGTCGGCTTCGACGTCGTTGATGGCGGCGATCAACTCGGCGGCCGTTCCCACGGGGCCGGGATCGATTTTGTAGCTGACCATCACCTCGCCGGGGCCGGTCATGAGCGCGATGAGATTGAGCACCTTCGCCCCCGGCAACCGGGTGGCCAGCGCCGCTTCGACCTCCGCCCGCAGGTCACGCGACGGGGCCTCGCCGATGATCAGCGACTTGATCTCGCTCCCCAGCAGGGCGGCCATCACCACCAGCAACGTCCCGATCAGGATCGACCCGAGGGCGTCCCAGAAGGGATCGCCGGTATACCACGCCGCCGAGACGCACAGGGCGGCCATCGTCAGCCCCACCATGGCGGCCAGGTCTTCGGTGAAGATCACCAGCAGGTCGGCGTCGGTGGTCTTTCGGAACCAGGCCCAGTAGGAGCCGAACCGGTTGCGCTCCTTTACCTCTTTCAGGCAGGCGGTAAAGGAGACCCCCTCCAGCGCCATGCCGAACAGGAGGATGGCCAACGCCACACCGGGCGATTCGAGCCCCTCTTCCCCGTGGAGCTTGTGGACCCCTTCGTAGATCGAGAATATTCCGCCGAGGGTGAAGAGGAATATGGCCACCATGAACGACCAGAAGAATGCCTCGCGCCCGTAGCCGAGCTGATGGGTGGCGTCGGGCGCCTTTTTGGAGACCTTCCCTCCCCACAGGAGGAGGAGCTGGTTGGCGCAATCGACGAAGCTGTGGATCGCCTCCGCCACCAGCGACGCGCTGCCGGTGTAAAGGGCGCCACCGAGCTTGGACAGGGCGATGCCGAAGTTTGCCCCGAGGGCGAAGAGGATGACCTTGACCGAACCGTCGTGAGCGCTCATGTGCCTGCCTTGGGAGTGTGAGTCGGGATGCGGGCGCCAGTATAGCAAATCGTGGGGGGCGGGCCTGCCGGACGTTGCTTCGGGCGGGAACGGGGGGGATCATGGGGCTGCACCCATTGCAGGCGAAGGGAGTGAGCATGAAGAAGGGGATCGACCGCTTTGAGGGGGAGCTGTGGCGGGTGGAAGGGCCGGGGGGATGGCGCTTCATCACCCTGCCGGAGGATCTGTCGGATATCATCCGCTTTCGCACGGTCGGGGCCGCCAGCGCATGGGGATCGCTCAAAGTGACGGCCACCATCGGCGCCACACGTTGGTCCACCTCCCTCTTCCCCGACACCAGGCGGAAGGCCTACCTCCTGCCGGTGAAGGCCGACGTCCGCAAGCGGGAGAAGCTGGCCGAAGGGGCGGTCGTGGCCGTCACCCTCTGGCTCGGCTGACGCTTACTTCTTCTTCACCAACTCCACTCGACGGTTCTTCGCCCGTCCCTCTTCGGACCGGTTGTCGGCCACAGGGCGGTCCTGCCCGAACCCGGCGCTGGTCAGCCGCGACGCCGCGACTCCCTTGGCCGTCAGGGCCGCCACCACGCTCTTCGCCCGGGCCTGCGAGAGGGCAAGATTGGCCTTCGGGGCGCCCACGTTGTCGGTGTGTCCCTCCACCGAAAGGGCCAACACAGGATTCTCCTTCATGAGGGCCACCACCTGGTCGATGATCGGCGCCGACGCCGGATCGAGGGTTTCCTTGCCGGTGGCGAAGGTCAGGTAAAGGGCCACATACCCTTGCGCGTCGAGGGATGCCTTCATCTCGTTGGCGGAGATGACCTGCGCCATGGCCGCCACTTCGACGATGGTCAGGATATACTGCGCCGGCCACGCCTCGACGAAGAGCCAGACGTCGGTCCCCCCCTGCGAGTAGCGGAACGTGACGCTCCGATAATCGCTCGCCTGCCCCGCCGGGGTATAGAGGGCGCCCCCTCCCGATTTCTTGGCGATGGCTTCGTGGTTGCGGATTATCGCCAGCGAGCCGGGCTCCTTGGCCCCCTCTTTCAGGTAGAACTCGTAGCGCCAGTAATGCCCCTCCACCGTCTGGACCTTGTCGTCCCCCAGGGGGAAATCGAAGGCCTCGAAGTCCTGCTCGGCGTAGGCGCCGATGTAGAATCCGGGCATCCGGGAGAAACGGGGATAGTCGCGCGCCTCGGCGATGTCGTCGGGATCAAGCGCGAACGAGGAAGCGGGGAAGAGGAGCAGGGCGACAAGAAACCCGAGGATGGTGCGCATGTCAGTATGAGACCTCATATCGGTAGTGCGACAGTGGAAGGATTGTAAATCGTTAACCCAGCACGGTCAAGGGAACCGGGGGCACGGTAAAGGGAGGGGGCTGGAAAGAGGGGACAGGTCTTTACTTTTGACATTTCCCACTCAGAACGCCACGCAAACAAAAAGGGCCGAGGCTTTCGCCCCGGCCCTTTGGCGCTTCGTTTCGGCGGCCCGTCACGCCCCGGCTGCGGCCTGGATGTCGCTTTGCGGTTCGCCGAAGCGCAGGCGGCGCATCAGCTCTTTCACCGGCAGGATCTCTTTGCTGAGCCCCGGCTTCCCCACGTTGCTCCCGGCGAAGAAGAGCCCATGCTCCTTGCTGTCGGCCAGCGCTTGCGTCAGGTGGTCGAGGATGCAGTAGATGCTGTTCTTCTTGTCGCACGAGACCAGGCACGCAGACGGGCACTCGTGCGGCTCTTTGACCATGTCGGCGTTGCTGTAGGCGAACCGCTTCGAGAAGGGCGTCGACACGGCGCGCCCCGGAAGTCCGGCGGGCGACCGCTCCAGAATGGTTGGCGTCCGGTTGTCGAGGTAGTTCTGTTTGAACTGGCGGATGCCGCCGAACTCCGCCCCGGCCTCGTCGGTAAGGACGAACCGGGAGGCCATCTGCACCCCTTGCGCCCCCCAGCGGAACATTTTCAGGATGTCGGCCTTGTCCCACACGCCGCCTGCCGCGATGACCGGGACGTCGGTGAAACCGGCGTCGTCAAGAAGCTTGCGGGTCTGGCCGATGACTTCCTCCGGCTGGTACTCGCCGCTCTGAATCTCTTCGATGGATGCCCCCTGATGCCCGCCGGAGTGGTGGACCGATTCGAACACCATCGCGTCGGGCGGGCGGTTGCGCCCGGTCCAGCGGCGCAGCATCACCCGGGCCGCTTTGGCGGACGAAATGATCGGGGCGATCATGACGTCGGGGAATTTCTCCACCACCTCCGGCAACGACATGGGAAGCCCGGCGCCGGCCACGATCAGGTCGACCCCGCTCTTGGCGGCGGTGTAGGCCAGCTCTTTGAAATCCTCCAGAGCCACCATCAGGTTGACGCCGACGAACTGGCCGTCGCACAGCGCTTTCGTCTCGGCGATCCAGTCGGCCAGCGCCGCCTTGTTGGCTTCGAACGGCTTCAGGTCGAGGTGCCGGTTAAGCAGTTTCTGGAACGGATACCCCAGGGCCACACCGGTCAGAACCCCGCCTCCCCCCTCGCGGGTGATGGCCGCGGCCAGCGCCGGGCCGGTGACGCCGACCCCCATGCCGCCGTTGACCACGGGAACCTTGAGCGTTACCGTGCGGGTGGAGTCGGGATGATGGCTGCGCAAGACCAGCGGCGGCAGCTCTTCGTTGATGTCGGTAAAGGGCATGAATCCATGTCCGGTTCGGTTGGGACAGAGGAGGGACGCCCGTTTTAAGGCATCCCCCCATTGAACGTTCAGGATACCGTATTCGGGGGGGGGAAGACAATCCCCGCCCCCGAACCCCGTTCAATTATCCCGCTGCGGTTTCTTCCCCTCGATGGAGGCCGAAACGACGAACTCTTCCACCTTCCGTTCCGGCGCCCATTCGGCGATAAAGGAGCGGGATTCGTCTTTCGGGACGATCCGAACGTCGGACAGACCGGCGTCTTCCATCAGCGTCCGCAGTTCCGCCACTGTCACCGCCCCGGCCACGCAGCCAGACAGCAGATAGGGGTCGTCTTTCACGTCGTCGGGGAGAGGCGCCGACAGGACGATGTCGGAGACCGCCACCCGTCCCCCCGGTTTCAGCACGCGGTACGCCTCGCGGAAGACCTGCCCCTTGTCGGGGGAGAGGTTGATGACGCAGTTGCTGATGATGACGTCCACCGACCCGTCGGCCACCGGCAGATGCTCGATTTCGCCCAGACGGAACTCGACGTTACCATAGTTCCCTTTGCGGCCGTTCTCCCGCGCTTTCAACAGCATGGCGGGGGTCATGTCCACGCCGATGACCCGCCCCGTCGGCCCCACCTCGTTGGCCGCAAGGAAACAGTCGATCCCGGCGCCCGCCCCCAGGTCGAGGACCGTCTCCCCCCCCTTGAGCGAGGCGATGGCGGCAGGGTTGCCGCAACCCAAGCCGAGATTGGCCCCGCCCGGCAATGCGGCCAGCTTGGCCGGGTCGTATCCCATCTTGGCCGAAGCGACGATCATGTCCTGCTCCGGGTCGCCGCAGCATCCGCCGGGGGTGCAACCGCAGCCGGAGCCCCCCACTTCGGCCACCTTGGCGTAGCTCTCCCGGACGATGGTCCGGACTTTGTCGTTATGCGCGCTCATCGTTACTCCTTGTCTTTATTGTACCGCCACCGGGCGTCATGCCACGTCAACAGCAGCCGGACCGCAACTGTCCGGCCATTTGGCGAACCATTTTTCCCAACGCCGAATCGTCGCAGACCGAGCAGGTGATATGCCTTCCCCGCCGCTCCATCCGGATCAGCCCCGCCTGCGCCAGCTCTTTGAGGTGGTGCGACAGGGTCGATGGGGCGATGTCCAGATCCTTCCCCAGATCGCCGACGCAAGGGAGACTCCCGTCCTCCGCCGGGGCGCAGACCATCCCGTCGCCGCAACAGGCCACCAGAGCCAAGTAGAGCCTCAGCCGGTGTTCGTTTCCCAGCGCCTTGAACGCTTCCGCCCAGAGGAGGAGGTTGTCATTATTCGACATTTTTCGAATTATAGATGTTTTTCGGCAAACGTCAAGGGCTATCTATCGGAAGGGGCGTCTTGAACGGTCCATACCTGTGCGGCGAAGACGCGCCCACAAGGTAGCGGATGGAAGAAGACAGGCTTTCGCCTGTGTGGTACTATCTCTCCCTTCGGCAGGGCGCCCAGAGCGCCGGGTCGTACGCAATCGTTACCCGTGAACCCCGTCAGGCCCGGAAGGGAGCAGCGGCAACGGAGCTTTCGGTGTGCGTGCCCAACCCGGCGCTCTGGGCGCCCTCTTTATTTGCCCCGAAGTTCCCGGCGGCGGGTGTGTATAATCGAAGAGGGTCCGACAACACGCCCACGGGGAATGTATGCTCGAAAAAGCCACCGTCATCGTCATCGACAGCTCCAAGACCGTCCGCAAGATCGTCGCCAGCTTCCTGCGCAACGAAATGGGATGCCGCAACGTCGTCGAGTGCGACCAGGCCGAAGAGGCGTGGGATCTTCTGACCAACCGGATGATGGTCGCCGACTGGGTCATCTGCGCGTGGGAGCTGGAGGGGATGACCGGGTTCGACCTGCTGGTGAAGATCCGCGAGAATCAGGCCACCGCCGGTATCCCGTTCCTGATGATGACCACCCACGACGACGGCGACTCGATCATGCGGGCGCTCAACGCCGGGGCCACCGATTACCTGCTCAAGCCCTTCACCCGGCAACGGCTCTCCGAAGACATCAGCAAGATCGTGGCGCTGCGCTACCGTCGCCGGGTTCCCCGGTTCCAGGCCGCCGACAACAACCCGACCCTGGTGGATTTCGGTCGGGGGCGCCAGTTCGAGGGGCAGTTGGTCGACATTTCCGAGACCGACCTGCTCGTCAACGTGCCGCAACTGCGCGACCGACCGATGTTCATCTGCGACCAGGCCAACATCACCGTCCGGTTCGGGGCAGAGGAATTTTCGCTGATCGGGATGCTCTTCCGGCTGGAGCGGACCCCCGGCGTCGAAGACCGGGGGCGCCAGTACGCCGCCTTCAACATCAAAGAACTGATGCCCGCCGACAAGACGGTCATGGACCGGTTCCTTGACACCTTGAAGGAATAGCCCCCGGATCGCCTCGGCGACCCGCCCTCAGTTTCCCGTCGCCCCTCTCTCCTGCGCCCGGAGGGCGAGATAGGCTTTCGTCTCCGCCACCACCACCGGCGACAACGCCACCAGCGCGATCAGGTTCGGTACGGCCATCAGCCCGTTGGCGATGTCGGCCAGCGTCCAGACCACCTCCAGCTTCAGCGTCGCCCCCAGCGCCGCCGCAAGGCAGTAGACGATCCGGTAGGGGACGATCACCCCTTCTCCGAAGAGCGACTCCAGCCCCTTCTCCCCGTAGTAGCTCCAGCCGATCAGCGTCGAATAGGCGAACAGCGCCAGCGATACGGCCACGATGATCTCCCCGGCCCCCCCCAGATCGAACGCGAAAGCCGCCGTGGTGAGCGCGGCCCCGCTGGCGCCGTCGGTCCAGACGCCGGTGACGATGATGACCAGCGCCGTCATGGTGCAGACGATCAGCGTGTCGATGAACGTCTGGGTCATGGCCACCGCCCCCTGCCGGGCGGGGCTGTTGGTCTGGGCGGCGGCCGCCGCGATGGCCGCCGAGCCCATCCCCGACTCGTTGGAGAACACCCCACGGGCCACGCCGAACCGGATGGCCGCCGACACCGCCGCCCCGGCGAAGCCGCCGGTGGCCGCCGTCCCCGAGAAAGCGCCGTCAAGGATCAGCGCAAAGGCCGCCGGGATTTCGGAGAGATGGATCGCCAGAATCGCCATCGCCCCGGCGCAGTAGAAGAAGATCATGAACGGCACGATCACCGACGCCACCCGGGCGATCCATCGCACCCCCCCCAGGATCACCACGCCGGTCATCACCCCCAGGATGACACCGGTGGTCAGCCGGGGGACGTCGAAGGTGGCATCAAGCGCGTCGGCGACCGAGTTGCTCTGCACCATGTCGCCGATGCCAAACGATGCGAACCCGGCGAAGAGCGCAAAGGCCCCCGCCAGCCACCGCCAGCCGGGGTTGGCCCCGATGACCTTGATATAGACCATCGGCCCCCCCACCATGTTTCCCCGGTGGTCGACATAGCGGTACTTCACCGCCAGCAGCGCCTCGGCGTATTTTGACGCCATGCCGAAAAGGCCGGTCATCCACATCCAGAAGACGGCGCCCGGCCCCCCCATGGCGATGGCCGTGGCCACACCGGCGATGTTGCCGGTGCCGACGGTGGCCGAAAGGGCCGTCATCAGCGCCTGGAAATGGGAGATGTCCCCGGCGGCGCCCTTCTCGCGGCGGACCACGAGAGCGTAATGCAGCGACGAATAAAGCTGGGTGAACTGGAAACCCCTCAGCAGGAACGTCAGGTAAACGCCCACTCCCAGCAGCAGGGTGATCAGGGGAGCGCCCCACACCCACCCGTCGATTTCGTTCAATAGGGCGATCAGGTCCATGTCCGAGTCCTGCGAAAGGTTTGAAGATGTTACGAGGGTACCACACCCGTTCCCCCGTTCGATTCGCGCCGGTCGGCCGCGCATCGGTGGGAGCGGGGGCGTGCTATACTTTCCCCTGATTTCCCATCTTCTTTCGTGGTGGCATGACCGACAACTACACCGTAACGGCGCGCAAGTTCCGTCCGCAGACCTTCGACCAGATCGTGGGGCAGCCCCACATTGTCCGGACCTTGACCAACGCCCTTACCAAGGGGCGGATCGCCCACGCCTATCTCTTCTCCGGCACCCGGGGGGTCGGCAAGACCACCTCCGCCCGCATATTGGCCAAGGCGCTTAACTGCGAGAAGGGGCCGACCCCGTCCCCCTGCCAGGAATGCGGCAACTGCAAGGAGATCGCCGCCGGACAGTCGGTGGACGTACAGGAGATCGACGGCGCCAGCAACACCGGCGTCGACAACATCCGCGAGCTTCGGGAGAACGCCCGGTTCACCCCCACCAAGAGCCGGTACAAGATCTACATCATCGACGAGGTCCACCAGATCTCGAAAGCCGCCTTCAACGCGCTGCTCAAGACGCTGGAGGAGCCCCCCCCCCACGTTGTCTTCATCTTCGCCACCACCGAGCTGTCGAAGGTGCCCGACACCATCCTCTCCCGCTGCCAGAGCTTCGAATATCGCTCCATCGGGCAGAGCGACATCGCCGCCCAGCTTTCCATGATCGCCCAACGCGAGGGGATCGACGTCACTCCCGGCGCCGTCGAGTTGGTGGCGAGAAGGGCGCGCGGCTCCATGCGGGACGCCCAGACCCTCTTCGACCAAACGGCGGCGTACGGTGGAGGGAAAGTAGACGAGGATGAGGTAAAGCTGATCCTCGGTCTCGTTGATCGGGGCTTGGTGCTGGAGACCCTCTCCGCTCTCGCCGAAGGGAAACCCGCAGAGCTGATCCGGGCCGTGGCCGACGTCACCCGGGCCGGGGCCGATCCCACCCTCTTCGCCGAAGAGCTGGCCGAAGCCACCCGCGACCTTTTGGTCGCCACCGTCGACTCCACCCGGTTGGCGCACGTCGAACCGGCGGAGCGGGAGAGGCTGGTCACGCTGGCCAGCGGGCTGGAGCGGGAGGAGTTGGTCCGCTGGTTCGACCTGCTGACCGACACGATGGGGCAGATGCGTTTTTCGCACAACCCGGCCATGAACCTCGAAATGGGGCTCCTCAAGATCGCCGACCGGCGTCCCGTCACCGACATCGACCAGCTCCTCGACCGGGTGGAGCGGGCCACCGCCCATGTGGAGCGACAGGTCGAACCGGCCGTGGCCGACGCCGCGCGCGCAGGGGTGGTCCGGGGGAGCGTCCCGCCGTTGAGCGGCAAGAAAGTCGCCGTCGCCCCGGCGACCCCGCCGGTCCTGCCGAAACCTTTGGCGCCGGTCGCCCCCCCCGTCAACGACGATGACGGGTCGATACCCGAGGCCGATTTCGAGATCGTCGAGACGGTGGAGAAAAAGGCCCCCGCCGATCTGGTGGCGGCGTTCAAGAAAGAGAAGCCCTTCCTGATGGGGATCTTCGACAGCGCCGAGCTTCATATGGCCGGGGAGGCGGTTTCGATCACCGTCAAGAACCTCTACGACCGGGAGATGCTGGAGACCGACCGGGACACGCTCGAAAAGATCGCCGGACGCCATATGGGGCGCCGGACCCGGGTGGTGGTGAAGCTGAAAGACTCCGAACGACCGCCGGAAGTGGTCGCTGAAGTCCGGGAGGAGCGGCAACGGGCCGACGCCGACCTGAAGGGGAAGATCGTCGACCTCCCGATCATCCAGGACGCCATCGAGCTTTTCGACGGGCAGGTGGTGGACGTGCGGATCAACCGCCGCGACCAAAACCCCTCGTAGCGCGCGCGAGGGGCACGACGCCCGACCGTTTCCCTTTTACCTCCGGCGTCTCGACCGCTCTCCAACGCCCATAGCCAAAAATGGTCAAAAGCGTTGCGGCCTCGGCTCTCACGCAGGCCGCCGACAGGGACAAAGGTAATAAGAAGCAGGTTTCGCTTGGGTTCCGTTCAAAGGGCCACTGCATTCGTTCGTGATCCCTTATAATGGCCCGATGAACGGCCACCTCAGAATCCTTGCGTCCCTTTTTCTTTTCCTCACCGCCTGCGTCGCCGGGGGAGGGGAGAGCGTCACCCTGCTCCATACCAACGACACCTATTCCATAGTCTCCGGCGCTGATGGCAGCGGCGGCGCCGCCCGGGTGGCCACCGTCATCGGCCGGTTGCGGGCCGAGCGCCCCGGCGCCCTGCTCCTCCACTCCGGCGACTTCCTCTCCCCCGAGCTCATGTCCGGTGTTTTTCGCGGGCGGCAGATGATCGACACCATGAACCTCCTCAAGTACGACTACGTCACCTTGGGGAACCACGAGTTCGACTTCGGCCTCGACGTTCTCGACCAGCGGATCGGCGAGTCCCGTTTCCACTGGCTCATCTCTAATCTCACCCGCAACGGCGCCCCCTGGCCCGGCTCCCACCCGGGGCGGGTGGTGGTGGTCAATGGACGCCGCATCGGGTTTTTCGGTCTGTTGACCCCAGACACCGTGACCATCGCCGGGCTTCCCCCCGATGTGGCGGTGGACAATCCGGTGGAGGCGGGACGGGATGAGGCCCGACGGCTGAGGGGCGAGGGGGCCGAGGCGGTGGTGGCCCTGACCCATCTGTCGTGGGCCGAAGACCGGCGTCTGGCCGAGGAGGTTCCCGAGATCGACCTGATCCTCGGCGGCCACGATCACGACAAGGGGACCGTCACCGCCGGACGGACGGTCATCGTCAAATCGGGCGCCGACTGGAAATGGGTCGGCGTGGTCCGGTTCGTCCCCGGCGGGGCGGTGTCGGTGGAG
>JADGCD010000037.1 GCA_015229165.1 Nitrospinota bacterium
GGCCGACCGGAGGGGGGGGGGGGCGGGGTGGGGGGGGGGCTCCTCGTTCGCCAACACCTGGCTGCTGGAGGGGAACGGGCCGGTGCGGCAGGGGGCGGTGGCGGCGCTGTTGCCGGGGCGTCTTTCGCTGGCCACGCAGATCATGCACGGCTGCTCTCCGGCCAGCGCGCCGATGACGATTACGAAAATCGAAGGGAACGTTCTCTACGAGATCGACGGTCGCCCGGCGCTGACCGTGATCCTTGAGACGATGGGGATGGCGCCGACGGAGGAGAATCTGAAGAACCTCACCCTGACCGCCACCATCGGCAAGAAGACCGGCGATCCGTACGCCCCGTTCCGGGAAGAGGATTACGTGAACCGGCTCATCGTCGCGGCCCTGCCCCAGCCGGGGGCGGTGGTCCTGTTCGACGCCGATTTCGAGCCGGGGGCGACGATCCGGCTGATGACCCGCGACAATGAAATGATGCTCGCCTCGACCCGCGCGGGGATGGCCGGGGCGCTGGCCCGCGTCCCCCGTCCGGCGCTGGCCCTCTATGTTGACTGCGCGGGGCGCCACTCGCGCTGGTGCGGGGCCGACCGGGAGGAGGCCGATCTGGTGCGGGAAGGGTTGGAAGGGATCGCCCCCTTGCTGGGGTTTTACTCGGGGGTGGAAATCGCCCCGATGGGAGGGAGGAGCCGGGCGCTGGACTGGACGGGGGTCTTGACCCTGTTTACGGTGTCCGATGCCTGACGACGCCGCGCGGCGCATCGCCTTTCTTACCCGGGAGCTGAACGCCCTGGGGGGGAAGCACCACCAGACGCTGGAGCGGCTGACAGCCGTCCGCAACGAGGCCCGCCGCTCCCAGACGGCGGCTTCGCTGATCCGACAGTTCTTCATGGCCGCAAGCCGTGAGGCGGGGGTAGAGGAGATTGGGGTCGCCTTCCTGAGAATCGTCACCTCGCACATGAACGCCCGTCGCGCCGTGACGGTGACCGGCGCGCCGGACGACTGGCGGGTGGAGTTCTCCCTCGGCGGGGAGGGGGCGCCGTCGTCTTCACCCCCCCTTTGGCCCCCGTTCGCCTACAACGGGAGGAAAGATCTGGACGACCGCTTCGTCCGCTGGGCGACCGGGCTGATCGACTGTCCCCATTACCTCTGGCGCTACGACGCTTCGCAGTCGCGGGGGGTGTTGCTGGGGCGGGAGACGGTGGATCACCGGCTCTACCCGGCGTTCGGGGAGGAGGACGGCTTCCTGATCGACTCGGCCCTGATGACGCTGGGGGAGGCGCTGAGGGGGCGCCAGCGGGAGGAGGAGATCAAGCGGATGAACCAGACGCTTGAGGAGCAGGTGGCCCGAAGGACGTCGGATCTGCTGGCGGCCCAGGCGGAGCTGATGGTGGCGAACCGGCGGCTGGAGGGGCTGGCCTCCACGGACCGGCTGACCGGGCTGGCCAACCGGATGCGGCTGGAAGAGGCGCTGGAGCGGGAGGGGGAGCGGTTCTCACGCTATGGCCGCCCGTTCTCGGTGATCCTGCTGGACATCGACCATTTCAAAAAGGTCAATGACACCTACGGCCACGACGCGGGCGACCGGACGCTGGTGAAGGTGGCGTCGCTCCTTTCGGCGGCGGCCCGCACGGGGGATACGGTGGGGCGCTGGGGCGGGGAGGAGTTTATGCTGGCGCTGCCGGAATCGGGGTGTGAGGGGGCGCTGGCGATGGCGGAAAAGGCGCGCGTATCGGTGGAGCGGGCCTCTTTCGAGGGGCCGGGGCGGCTGACGGTCAGCCTTGGCGTGGCGACGATCATGGCGGGGGAGTCGTTGCGGGAACTGACGCTACGGGCCGACCAGGCGCTCTATGCGGCGAAACGGGGGGGGCGAAACCGGGTGGAGCGTGCGCCGGAGGGGACGGTTGGCTTTTGAGGCGGGCTCGTTTATAATGCGTTCCCTGTTCCGTTGGGGCGTCGTCAAGCGGTAAGACAGCAGATTTTGGTTCTGCCATTCGTAGGTTCGAATCCTACCGCCCCATCCACGGGCGAAGGCCCGCTCCCTTTCCCCTGCCGCAGAGGCGCTCTTCGCCCGGTTGCGCTCATGCGCCGACGGCCGGAATCAGGTCGGGTACGCTATGGTATAGTCCCCTGCAACCTTTGCCACCTTGGACATGAAGAGAATCATCCGTTCGCGCTGGTTTCGCCTCGGCGTCTTCACCGTCGAAGCCGTCGGCGTTCTGATCATCGGGGTGTTGGTCTATCTCGGGCAGTTCCTTTTCGTTCCCGACTTGACCGCTCTGGAGGAGGGGGATCCCGCCCCCACCGCCTTCATGCTCTACCGGCAGGAGGAGGCGGTCGCGGCGGGGAAAAAGTTCAAGCTGCGCCACCAGTGGGTTCCCTACAAGAAGATTTCTCCCCTGCTGCGCCGGGCGGTGGTGCTGACCGAAGACGGGCTCTTCTGGGAGCACGAAGGGTTCGACGTGGAGGCGATCCGGACCGCGCTGGAAACCGACATGAAAGAGGGGCGCCCGAAGTTCGGCGGCTCCACCATCAGCCAGCAACTGGTCAAGAACCTCTACCTCTCCCCCTCCAAGAACCCCTTGCGCAAGATCAAGGAGGCCCTCATCACCTGGCGGCTGGAGCGGACCCTTTCGAAGAAGCGGATTCTGGAGCTCTATCTGAACTCCATCGAGTGGGGGGACGGGATCTTCGGCGTGGAGGCGGCGGCCCGCCACTATTTCGGCGTCTCGGCGGCGAACCTGTCGCTGGAGCAGGTGGCGCGGCTGGCCGTGGTGATTCCCAACCCGCGCAAGATGAAGGCCAACGGCGACGGACGCTATGTGACCAAGCGGTCCCGGTGGGTCTCGCGGATACTCGTCCGGCAGGATCCGTCGTTGGCGCCCCCTCCCGTGGTGGAAGAGGCGCCTCCGGCGGAGCCGGTTCCCGCCGAAGCCGCGCCGCTGACGGGGGAAGCGGAGCCGGAGACGGAAGAAGAGATCATCGACGACCGCCCCTGAGGGGAAAGCGCGGACGCAAAAAAAGGCCGGAAGATCGCTCTTCCGGCCTTTCGTCGTTCGACGAGGTCGTCTGCGACTTAGTGGGCGGCGGCGTCGGCGGCCGGAGCGGCCGGGGCGGCGGCGTCAGCCGGGGCGGCGCCATCGACCGGGGCGGCGGCGTCGACCACAGCGGCGGCGGCGTCAACCACAGCGGTGGCTTCGGCTTTGATCGACTCGAGCTGGCCTTTCAGCGCGGAGTTTTCGTCGTTCAGCCGAACGTTCTCCTGCCGAAGCTGTTCCAGTTCCTGCTTGTTCGCGTCACACGCGGTCATCGGGACCATAGAAAGGACAAGAGCAAGAGCAACCACGATCCGTTTCATAACTGTATGAGGCCTCAAAAAGGGAGTGATAAGGTGTTCGAATCGGCATCGATTCGATGGGCGATTGTACCCTTCCCCCAGCCGGATGCAAGAGAAATCGTGCATTCCGTTCAACTCGCCCCGCCGTTCGGGGAGAGGGGGCCAAGCCGGTAGACCTTCTCGGTCAGCCGGGTGACCCCCCGGTCGGCGAAGGCCGGATTCTCCGGCAGGGCGTCGCACGTATAAAGAAGAGAGACCGTCCGGCGCCGTTCGTATAACCGGCGGACCTCCTCCTCGCGGACCGGAAAGGGGGGGCCGTTCATCTCCGCCTCCGGGTAGTCGAGACTCACCAACAGCAGCGGCGTAGCGGGATCGACCAGCCGGACCAGATGGTCGGCGTACCGCGTCCGCATTGCCGGGGGGAGGGCGATCAGTGACGCCCGGTCGTAGACCCCCGCCACCGGGCCAAGAGATGCCGGGGTCAGGTCGAAGAAGTCGCCCGTCAGGAGGGTGACCCCGTCGGCTTCGGCCCACACGAAATCCCCCCGCCGGGTGACGGTCGGCGTCAGCCGGTTTTCGGCGAAGAAGGCCTCCGTCGCCCGGGGGCTGATCTCCACCCCGGTCACCGGATGCCCCTGTCCCCGGAGCCAGAGGAGGTCGCGGCTCTTGCCGCACAGGGGGACGAACACCGGCGCCCCGTCGGGGAGGGCCAACGCTTTCCAGAACTCCTGCAGGTGGCTGTTGACCTGCTCCTGATGGAACCCGATCTGGTTCCTCTCCCATCGTTCGAGCCAGAACGCCGCGTCCATGTCGCTCTCCGTTTGGGGGGCCGTAGGCGGCTTCCCGTTCTTCTGTAGTATAATCCGGGCGATGGTTGTTGTCGTTGTCGGCGGTAGTGAAATGGCGAAAGGAGAGGTCGTATGATCCCTGTCGCCCGTTTCATGCGGCCGGTTCCCTTCTGGACGACCGTCCTGACGGTCGCGTTCATCGGAAGCGCCAGCCTTTTCGCCGGGTGGCGCAACGCCGAATTCATCGACGTCACCATCTTCACCGACCTCTCCCGGGCCGAAGCCCTGATCGAAGAGGGCGCCTTCTGGCTCGACGAACACCAGCCCGCCCCCCTTGCGCATCGGCGCGCCACCGCGCTGGAGGAGTTCGACCGGGCCCTGCTCCGGCTGGAGGACGCCCGGAAGAATATCTCCCGCCTGGACGACCCCCCGTTGCAGGCGGCCATCGCCGAGGCGGTGGACGGGGCGCGGCGTCTGCGCGCGATGGCGGCGGACCCGGCCTTCGGTCGAACCCCGGAAAGCCACACCGCCTTCTTGACCGAGCATCTGCGAACCTCGAAACGGGTGACGGCGGTGACGGCCCGCGCGCTCCATCTGCGCCAGGGGATTCTGTTCGACTATCAGGCGAAACTGGCGGCGCTGGCGGTGGCGACGCTGGTCCTGACGCTGATCGCCTTTCGGGTGATCGTCTCCCTGACCCGGCAGGAGGTGAACGCGCAGCGGGAGTACGCCCGCATTCAGGAGCGGTACCGGCTGATGGTCGAGGGGGTGCGGGATATCCTTTTCATCTACCAAACCGCCCCGGTGCGCCAGTTCATCTACGTCAGCCCCGGCATCGAAGAGCTGATGGGCGCCACGGTGGAGGAGCATTACCGCAACCCGGGCCTCTGGTTCGAGCGGGTGGTGGAAAAGGAGCTGTTGCAGGAGGCGCTCGACGGCCTCCATCCCCCCCAGACGTCCCACCTGTTCCGGCGGCCCGTGGGGGACGATTTCCGCTGGCTGGAGATGGCGGTCACCCCCTTCTCGAGCGAGGGGGGGGGGGTGACCATGCTTGGCATCCTTCGGGACGTGACCGAGAGCCAGCAGGCCCGCCAGCGGTTGCAGCAGGAGCGGGACCGCGCCGAAGAGGCCACCCGGATGAAGGACAAGTTCGTGTCCCTCGTCAGCCACGACATCCGCTCCCCCCTCTCCTCGCTCTTGGGGTTGCTGACGCTGCTGGCGGATCGGGACGACCGCTTTTTCGCCGA
Organism: Nitrospinota bacterium; assembly: GCA_015229165.1. Classification (GTDB taxonomy): domain Bacteria; phylum Nitrospinota_A; class UBA7883; order UBA7883; family JADGGD01; genus JADGCD01. Next base: position 5,362 of record JADGCD010000037.1, read on the forward strand.
AAGCGGGCGGATGATCCTGGAAAAGGGGATCAACGCCGGACGGCATCTGCTGGAGCTTTCCAACCAGTTGTTGGGCCTTTCCCGGATGCAGTCGGGGGAGGTGATCCTGAACCGGGAGCCGGTCGACCTGCGGGAGCGGACGGCGATGGCGATGGCGTTGCTGGAGGGGGCCGCCGCCGCCAAGGAGGTGGTCATGGAGAACCATATCCCGGCGGGGCTGGTGATTACCGGGGACCGGCTCCTGATCGGGCAGGCGATCCAGAATCTGCTCTCCAACGCCATCAAGTTCACCCCCCGCAAGGGGCGGATCGTCATCGGCGGGGAGGAGACGGGGGCCGCCTTCTGGGTGGAGGATACCGGCATCGGGATTCCCCCGGAACGGATCGGGGGGCTCTTCGACGCGGCCCAGAGCCGGTCGACCCCCGGAACGGAGCAGGAGAAGGGGGTCGGCTTCGGGCTCCCCCTCTGCCGGGAGATTGTGGAGGCCCACGGGGGCGCCATCGGTGTCGTCTCGACGCCGGGGAAGGGGAGCCGCTTTACCGTCACCCTTCCGCTCGAACCGCCGCCGACCGACGCCCCGGCATAGCAGGCCAGCCGTCGGGCGGCCGGGAGCTACGCGGAGGTCGGTTTCCGCTTCCCGTTGGCGGCCAGCATAACCTGCAACCGCTCCGCCGGGACCGGGGGGCTGTAATAGTATCCCTGTATCTCGTCGCACCCGTTGTCGTGCAGGAACGAGACCTGTTTCACCGTTTCGGCCCCTTCGGCGATCACCAGCAATCCGAGCGTATGCCCCATGGCGATGGCCGCCCGGGCGATGACGCTGTCGTCGGTGGTCTCTCCCACCTCCTTGACGAATTCCCGGTCGATCTTGATCCGGTTCACCGGCAGCCGGTTCAGGTAGGACAACGACGAGTAGCCGGAGCCGAAGTCGTCCAGCGACAGGTTCACCCCCAGCGCCGCCAGCTCCTCCAGCACCAGGAGCGACCGTTCGATGTCGGCCATGACCGCCGTCTCGGTCACTTCCAGCTCCAGCAGCGACGCGGGGAGGCCGGAGGCGGCCAGGGTCTCTTTCACCGTGGTCACGATCTCCCGGTTGGCCAACTGGCGCCCGGAAAGGTTTACCGACACCACCAGTTCTTCGAATCCCTGGTCGAGCCACGCTTTCGCCTGCGCCACCGCCGTCCGCAGCACCCATGCCCCCAACGGCACGATGAACCCCCGCTCCTCCGCCAGCGGGATGAACAGGGAGGGGGGAACCATCCCGCTCACCGGGCTGTTCCACCGGACCAGCGCCTCCAGCCCCACCACCCGCCCGTCGACGGTGGAGATTTTCGGCTGGTAATGGACCGAGAACTCCCCCCGCTCCAGCCCCGGCATCAGGTTGTTTTCGATCTCCTGGCGCAACGCCACCTGCCGTTCCATCTCCGGGGAATAGAAGCGAAAGCCCCCCGGCTCGGCCCGTTTGGCGTCGGCCAGGGCCATGTGCGCCCGGCGCAGGGTCGAGTCGAGCCCCTGCCCGTCGGCGGGAAAGAGGGTGATCCCGAGGGTGGCGGTGACATAGATCTCCCGGTCGCCGACCGGAAAGGGGAGGGCGAAGGAGTCGAGGAGCCGTTGGGCGACCACCGCCGCCTCGCCGGCATCCTCTGCCAGATGGACGAAGAGGAGGAACTCGTCCCCCCCCAGCCGGGCCACGGCGTCGCCGACGCGCAACCGGTCGGAGAGGCGGCGGGCCACGGCGGTCAGCAACTCGTCCCCGACGGAGAAGCCGAGCGTGTCGTTGACGTCCCGGAACCGGTCGAGATCGAGCAGCAGGATCGCCAGCGGAACCTGCAACGCCAGCGACTGGCGGGTCTCCCGGTCGAGGAGGGCCAGGAACTCGACCCGGTCGGGAAGGCCGGTCAGCCGGTCGTACCGGGCGTCCTCCGCCGCGGCGGCGTCGGCGCGGCGTGCGACGAAGAGGACGAAAAGGGTGAAGGGGGGGGGCCTGCTCCTTCAACGGGGCGGCCAGCAGCCGGACCGGTATGGTTCCCCCGTCCCGGTGGGCGATGCGAGCATCCCCCTCCCACCGTTCGTCCTCCGCCAGCAGGTCGAGGAGGCGCCCGCCGAACGGGGTGTCGTCCCGGACGAGCCCGAGGGCGGAAAGGGGGGTGTCGGAGAACTCCTCGTCCGGGCGGCCAACGAGGGCGCACAGCGCCGGATTGGCGTAGACGACGACTCCGGCGGTGTCGACGACCAGAATCCCGTCGGGGAGGTCCTGATAGTAGGGGGTGCAGAGGGGAGGGGCGAGCAGGGGGGCGGTGGGCGAAGCCGGCGTCCGGCCGCTTTTCCTCTTTCGTCGATCGTGCATGGCGCTCCGTGCGGTTGGTTCCGCCTCTGCCCGTTTGTCGCCGCCCGCTCCATTGAACCACAGGTCGCCGTCCGAAGGAAAGGCCCCGCTGGCGCCCCGGCCTGAATGGGGGTATAATCCCCCCTTTCGCGGTTCCGGCCGGAGCCGCTTCGACACCTACCAGCGGGAGTGCGGGATGACCGACAGGACCAAGGATCGACTGAAAATCATCTCCGGGCGGGCCAATCTCGAGCTTGCCGAGGAGATCGCCGCCGCCGTCGGGGTCCCCCTGTGCGCCCGGGACCTGACCAACTTCTCCGACGGCGAGATCTTCGTCCAGATACAGGAGAACGTCCGGGGGCACGATGTCTTCGTGGTCCAGCCGACCTCCGCCAACGTCAACGACAACCTGATGGAGCTGCTCATCATCATCGATGCGCTCCGCCGGGCTTCGGCCAAGCGGATCACGGCGGTCATGCCCTACTTCGGCTACGCCCGGCAGGACCGGAAGGTCCAGAGCCGCACCCCCATCACCGCCAAGCTGGTGGCCGACCAGATCGTGGCCGCCGGGGCCGACCGGGTGCTGACCATGGACCTGCACGCGGGGCAGATCCAGGGATTCTTCGGCAACCCGGTGGACCACCTCTACGGCCTGCCGATCCTCACCGACTACGTCCGCAAACAGAAGATCGAAAACCTGATGGTCTTCTCGCCCGACGCCGGCGGGGTGGAGCGGGCCCGGGCCTTCGCCAAGGCGCTCGATTGCGGGCTGGGGATCATCGACAAGCGGCGGACCGCCAAGAACGTGGCCCACGTCATGCACATCATCGGCGACGTGCAGGGGAAACATGTCCTGATCGTCGACGACATGGTCGACACCGCCGGGACGCTCACCGAAGCGGCCGGCGCGCTGATGGAGCACGGGGCGACCGCCGTTTCGGCCTGCGCGACCCACGCGGTCCTCTCCGGCCCGGCGTTGTCCCGCATCGCCAAGTCGCCCCTGGCGGAGCTGATCACCACCAACACCATCGCCGTCACCCCCGAGCGGCGGCAGGCGGGGAAGGTGACGTTCCTGTCGGTGGCCAAGCTCCTGGGGGAAGCGATCATGCGCATCCACCAGGAGTCGTCGGTCAGCTCCCTCTTCGAGTACGACTAAGGCAACGCCCCCGCGAAGCGACAGCCCCCTTGCCGCCACGGCGACAGGGGGCTTTTCCGTGGCGCGCCGAAGCCCCGTCAGCCCAGGTAGGGGAGCGAAAAGAGCAGCAGGAAACCGTTCAGCGAAAGGAACGCCCCCCCCGCCGCCATGACGACGGCGCAATAGAACACCGGCCGGGACCCGGCGAGGATCGCGATCGAGGCCAGCACGATGGAGATCTGCAGGAGCGCCTCGGCGTAGTCGAAGTAGGGGTCCTTGCGCTGGTTCAGATCCCGCTCGGCCTCCAGCGCCTTGGCCTCCGTCTCGATCTCCTTCTTCTCCACCGAATAGCGCTCCGACTCCCCCTTGAATCTCTCCGACAGACCGGCGTAATGCGCCTTCGCCGCCGGGTCCATCGTGTCGCCCCGGTCGACCATCTGCGCCTCGAGAATCGCCCCCTGGCTTTTGTAGAGATGCTCGCGGATGGCTTTGGCCTGATAGTAGGCCCACTGGTTCGACGCCTGCTGCTGGGCCAGCATCATGTCCTTTCCGGCGTTGCTGCCGCCCAGGGAGGTGATGGCCAGCAGCACCGCGAAAAACGCCGTCAGCAGCGCCACCCGGCGGGAGAAACTCTGCTCTTTCATCTCGTGAAGCTCTTCGACGTTGGGAAGCTCAATATCGGCCATGGTTGTTCCTTATGTATGACTGGCAACGAATGATACGGACGGAAAGGCCGGTATCATACAACAGTCGTGCGCCAGAAGAGGCGCCCCTGCGCCAATTGGGGGCGAAAACAGGCGCAAGCCCGTCGCCGGGGCGGGGAGGGGATACCCGTCTTCACCGGTCGGGGATTGCGCGGCGAAGACGCGCCATGGAGATACCGCGAGGCAGAGAGCAGGCGCAAGCCTGTTGACGGGGCGGGGGGAGGTGTGCAATACTCTCCTCTTTTCAGAATCAGCCGCCCCTATGCGCGGGGCGAACAACGACATTGGAGAGACGAGACGATGAGCGAAAAGGCGGTTCTTACCGGTTCCCTGCGGACCCCCGGCCGCAAAGGCCCGGCGCGGCGGTTGCGCGCGGCGGGGCAGGTTCCCGGCGTGATCTACGGCATGGGCGAGACCCTCTCCGTGACGGTGCCGGTCAAAGAGGTTCTCAAGGTTGTCGAGTCCGACGCCGGGTTCCTCTCCGTCATCACCACCCGGCTCGACGGGGACAAGAAAAAAGAGCGCTTCGTCATGATCAAGCAGCTCGACGTCCATCCGATCACCGACCAGCTCGTCCACGTCGACCTTCTGGAACTCGACCTCGACAAGCCGGTCACCGCCACCATCGACATCCGGCTCACCGGCGTCTCCCGGGGTGTCAAGGAGCAGGGGGGCAAGCTCAACTTCCCCCGGCGGTCGCTCCCTGTCATGGCGCCCCCCCGGTCGCTCCCCCCGTTCGTCACCATCGACATCACCAATCTGGGGATTGACAGCTGGGTCACCGTCGCCGACCTCGGCCTCGCCGCCGACGTCATCCCGCAGGTCGATCCCTCGCTTCGGATCCTCGGCGTCCAGATGCCCCGGGGCGCCAAGAAGGAAGGCGAAGCGGCCAAGTAAGCCCCTTCCCCTTTGCGCGGCAAGCTGATCGCGGGCCTGGGAAATCCGGGCCCGCGTTACTCCCTCACCCGGCATAACGCCGGGTTTCTTTTCGCCGACCGGCTCCTCGACCGTTTCGGCGAAGGGGCGGGGGACGACCTCGACGGCTCCCCCCTGGTGACCCTCATCGACCGGCCCCACGTCCACCTCATCACCCCGCTTTCCTACATGAACCTCTCCGGCCCCCCGGTGGCCGACGCCCTGCGCCTGCTCAGGCTCACGGTCGACGACCTGCTGGTGGTTCACGACGACATCGACATCCCCGTCGGCGACGTCCGGTATAAGGAAGGGGGAGGGCATGGCGGCCACAACGGGTTGAAATCGCTCTTCGAGTCCCTCGGCAGCCCCGCCTTCTCCCGCATCCGGATCGGCGTCGGGCGCCCAGCCCCCGGCGTGGCGGTGGTCGACCATGTCTTGGGAACCTTCACCCCAGCCGAAGTCGATCCCATCGACGAAGCCCTCGACCGGGCCGTCGAGCTGGCCGGACAGTGGATTTCCTGACCGGAATCTCACGGTTCAAGGCTTTCCCCCGACCGGTAAAAGGACTACCTTAAAGGGGAGCAGTCCGATCATACCCGCATGGGGAAAGGGGCGTGTCATGGAATCGCTGGTCGCGTGGGCTCCGGTCATGGCGTTCGTCGGGCTCGGCGTCGCGCTGGGCATCTACCGCTCCATCCTGCGCCAACCCGAGGGGAGTCCCCGTATGGCCCAGATCGCCGCCATGATCCACGAAGGGGCGATGGCCTTTCTCCGGCGGGAATATTCGATACTGGTCGTCTTCATCGTCGTGGTGGCGGCGCTTCTTTATTTCTTCATCACCCCCCGCACCGCGCTGGCCTTCGTCGCCGGGGGGGGGCTCTCCATGCTGGCCGGGTTCATCGGCATGAAAGGCGCCACCCGGGCCAACGTCCGGGCCTCCGAGGCGGCCCGGGGCCGGGGACGGGACGCCGCGCTGGGGGTCGCCTATTTCGGCGGCGCCATCATGGGGCTGTCGGTGGCCAGCCTCGGCCTGCTGGGGGTGGCCGGATTCTTCCTCGCCTATGTGGCCCTGGCCGACACGCCGACCGTGCCCGACCTGGCCGGCTTCGCCATGGGCGCATCGTCCATCGCGCTGTTCGCCCGCGTCGGCGGCGGCATCTACACCAAGTCGGCCGACGTCGGGTCCGACCTGGTCGGCAAGGTCGAAGCGGGGATTCCCGAAGACGATCCCCGGAACCCCGGCGTCATCGCCGATAACGTGGGGGATTGCGTGGGAGACACCGCCGGACTTGGCGCCGACATTTTCGAATCGTACGTCGGCTCGGTCATCGCCGCCGTCACCATCGGCGCCGCCCTGGGCGAGATGAACGCCGCCTACATGGCCGCGCCGATCCTCGTGGTCATGGTGGGGCTGGCGGCGTCGCTACTGGGCCTTGCCTCCATGAAGCTGATGAGAGGGGTCGACCCGGCGGTGACGTTGCGGGTCACCAGCTTCATCGCCGCCGCCTTGATGTTGGCGGGAGCCTATGGCGTCGTGGTCGGGCTTAAGCTGCCGATGGGGGTGTGGGGCGCCATCGCGCTGGGGGCGGTGGCCGGGGTGGCCATCGGCCTGCTCACCGAGTTCTACACCGGCATGTACGATCCCGTAAAACACCTCTCCGAGACCGCGCTTACCGGCTCGGCCACGATTCTCATCAACGGCTTCGCGCTGGCGCTGGAGTCGGTGGCGGCGCCGGTGGTGGTGATCTGCATCGCCACCTTCTATGCCAACGAGCTGGCCGGGCTCTACGGCATCGGCATCGCCGCCGTGGGGATGCTGGCCACCGTCGGCATCACCATGAGCGTCGACGCCTACGGCCCCATCGCCGACAACGCCGGGGGGATTTCCGAGATGGCCGGCCTCGGTCCCGAGACCCGCAAGATCACCGACGCGCTGGACGCCCTGGGAAACACCACCGCCGCCATCGGCAAGGGGTTCGCCATCGGCTCGGCCGCCATGACGGCGCTGGCGCTCTTTTCCGCCTACATCAAGGCGGTCGGCCTGACCGAGATCAACCTGGTGGACACCCGGGTGGTCATCGGCATGTTCCTCGGCGGGGCGGTCACGTTCGTCATCGCCAGCCTCACCATGAAATCGGTGGGGAAGGCGGCCATGAAGATGGTCGACGAGATCCGCCGCCAGTTCCGGGAGATCCCCGGCCTGATGGAGGGGACCGGCAAGCCCGACCCGGCCCGTTGCGTCGACATCGCCACCAAGGGGGCGCTGACGGAGATGATCCTCCCCGGCATGATCGCCGTCCTTTTTCCCATCGGCATCGGGTTCCTGCTCGGCCCCACGGGGCTCGGCGGGATGCTGGCCGGGGCCACCGTCACCGGCGTGTTGCTGGCGCTGCTGATGGCCAACGGCGGGGGGGCATGGGACAACGCCAAGAAGTACATTGAAGAAGGGCATTTCGGCGGGAAAGGCTCCGCCGCCCATAAGGCCGCCGTGGTGGGGGACACCGTTGGCGACCCGTTCAAGGACACCTCCGGCCCGGCGATGAACATCCTCATCAAGCTGATGAGTATCATTTCGTTGGTCATCGCGCCGCTTCTCATCTAATAGGCAAAGCTATCTGCGGCAAAGGACGAAACTATGGAGACCGTTCCCCTTGGGAGGGTCTCTTTATGCGTTCCCTCCGGTCGCTGAAAAGCGTTATCGAGGCAGGTGATACAAGGAGAAATCGCAGCGCAAGCGGAGCGTACACGTTAGTACGTGCGCATTGGGTCTGCAGTTTCGACGCCGTAGCGGCAACGCAGATAGCTTTTCAGTGATCGGTTACTGCGGCCACTTCGCCGTAACCTTCGCCACCGAGCAGGGGGCTTCGGTCGTTTCCGCCGTCAGGGTGAAGCTGTAGGTTTTCGCGCCGATGGCGAACGAGCATTCCCCGGCGGCGCCGTCGGCGATGGTCACGCCGGAGGTGGCCATTGCGCCCGCCAGCGTGGCGCAGTCGGCGATGATCGCCGGAGCGGGGCTCTTGGTCTGGACGGCGGCGTAGTTGATGGCGCAGGCGGAGGCCGCGGCGCCCAGCACGCCGTCGGCGGTCGATGAGCGGGCCTCGGCCTGCAAATCGACATATTTCGGAATGGCCACGGCCGACAGCACCCCGAGGATCACGATCACCATGATCAGCTCGATGAGGGTGAAGCCGCCTTGGCCCCTGTTGGCGGTCGGTCTCATGGGCCGAATCATATACCAGCCGCAGGGGAATTGGTAGCCGTCCGGGCGTCTCTCCCACCGCTCGGGTATACTGGCCGCCACCACCAATGAACGCCCTTTGTCATTATGGGAACCCTGCGACTCCTGCTCGCCCTGTCGGTCCTGAACATGCACGCCCCTTTCGGCGACCTGTTCCTCTTCGTCAACGGGGGGGTGGCGGTGCTGCTGTTCTTCATCGTCTCCGGCTTCTACATGTCGCTGGTCATCAACGACCGCTATACGGGCGCCGGGGGAACCCGGCGGTTCTACCTGAACCGGGCTGTCCGCATTTATCCGGTCTACTTCGCCGCGTTGGCGCTGGCGGCGCTCTGGATGTTCGCCGTCCGGGGGGAGAGCCTCTTCCCTCCGGGGCTTGATACGGCGCATCGGTGGCTGCTGGCGGTGGTCAACGTCACCCTGCTGGGGATGGACGTCACCTTCTTCATGGGGCGGGCCGGGTTCGAACCGGCGCTGGCAGGAGGGTATGTCATCAACGTGGCATGGACGGTCGGCGTGGAGCTGACCTTCTATCTGTTTGCGCCCTTTCTGGTCCGCTTTGGGTGGAAGGGGACGGCGGCGCTCCTT
>JADGCD010000038.1 GCA_015229165.1 Nitrospinota bacterium
TCATCGAAAAGCGCCGGTAGCGAAAAAGGATTGGCCCGCCAGCGCCGCCGTCAGCCGCCCCCCCCCAGACACTTCTTCAGAAGAGCGACGAAGGGGGGTTGAAGAACTCCACCCCCCGCACTGTGCCGGTGACTTTGGCCATCAGTTGGTCGAGGTCGCCGGGGTTTTTCACGAAGTCGATCTGACTGGTGTTGATGATCAGCAGCGGTCCCCCCTTGTAGCCGAAGAAATACTCGTTGAAGGCCTTGTTGACCTTGTCGATGTACTCTTCGCTCACCCCGTTTTCGGCGTCGCGTCCCCGCTGCCGGATGCGCCGCATCAGGGTGGGGGTGTCGGCTTGCAGATAGACCACCAGGTCGGGACGGGGCAGCCGCCGGGAGAGAAGCTGGTACATCTCGTGGTAGAGGGTGAACTCCGCCGGGTCGAGGTTGAGGCGGGCGAAGACCATGTCCCGGTCGAAGAAATAGTCAGCCAGCGCCGTCCGGTTGAAGAGATCGACCTGCGCCAGCGCCGAGAGCTGCCGGAACCGGGACATCAGGAAGAAAATCTGCGTCTGGAAGGCGTACGACTTCCGGTCCTTGTAGAAAGGGCCGAGGAACGGGTTCTCGTCCACCTCCTCGAACACCGGCTCGGTTTCCAGCCGTTGGGCCAACAGCCGCACCAGAGAGCTTTTCCCCACGCCGATGGGCCCCTCGACGGCGATGTAGCGGGAGGCGGCGTTCACGGCCCCGCCTTGCGGATCTCCTGCCCCTCCACGGAACAGGCGGCCAAAAGCTCACCGACGGTGAGCCCCAACCCGGGGTGGCGGATGCCGGGGTCGATGTCGTTGAGCGGCGCCAACACGAAGCGGCGAAGGGCGGCCTTGGGATGGGGGATGGTCAGGTCGGGGGTGGTGACGATCCGGTCGCCGTAGAAGACGATGTCGATGTCGATGAGCCGGGGGGCGTTGCGCTCCCCCGGTTCGCGTCCCATGTCCCGCTCGATCTGCTTGAAGAGGAGGAAGAGGGTCTGGGGGTCATGGTCGGTCTCGACGCCGACGGCGGTGTTGACGAACCAGTGTTGGCGCGTGTTCTCCAGCGGCTCGGTCTCGTAGAACGACCCGAGACCGGCGGGGGCGATCCCGTCGGTCTCGATGATCAGTCCGATGGCGGTGATCAGGTTGTCGATCGGGTCGCCCACGTTGGAGCCGAGCGACAGGTAGACGGTGGTCACGTCAGAATACGAGCTTCAGGCCGGTGAGGCGCCGCCCGATCTCTTCCATGACGCGGCGCTCGTCGGCTTCGTCTTTGGCGGAGAAGGTGACGGAGAACCGGACGTACGCCCCGGCGTCGTCCCACGGCACGGTGGAGATCAGCTTCTCTTTGATGAGCCACTGGGAGAACTCCTCCGCGTTGGCGAAGGAGGGGCCCCCCTCGACGGCCTTGGGCGCTTTGGTATAGAGGAAGAACGACCCCGCCGACATCGTCGCGTCGAAACCCCCCTTGTTGAGGGCGGCGACCAGCATCTTCATGCGCCGTTCGTACTTGGCGGTGATCTTTTCGGTGATCCAGGGGTTGTCCATGGCGGTGATTCCCGCCTTCTGGATGGCGATGAACTGCCCCGAGTCGTAGTTGTCCTTTACCGTGGCGTAGGCGTTGACCACCAGCGCGTTCCCCGCGACGAAGGCGATGCGCCAGCCGGTCATGTTGTACGACTTGGAGAGGGAGTGGATCTCCACGCCGACCTCTTTTGCGCCGTCGATGGAGAGGAACGAGAGGGGTTTGCTGCCGTAGGTAAGGGCGGCGTAGGGGGCGTCTTGGATAACGACGACGTTGTTGTCCGCCGCGAACCGGACGACCTTCTCATAGAAGGCCGGGGTCGCCTGGGCGCCGGTGGGGTTGTTGGGGTAGTTGAGGTAGAGGAGCTTCAGCTTGGCCTTCTGCTCGTCGGTGATGAGCCCGAGGTCGGGCAGGAAGCCGTTCTCCCGGGTGATGGGGAGGTTGACGACCTGCCCGCCCAGATACTTGGTGTGGGTGGCGGTGACCGGATAGCCGGGGATGGTCTGGGCCATGGCGTCACCGGGGTTGATGAAGGCCAGCGGCATCATCGCCAGGGCCGGTTTGCTGCCGATGGCGTGGTTGACCTCGGTGACCGGGTCGATGCCTTCAACGCCGAAGACGTTTTTGAGATACCGGGCGGCGGCTTCCTTGAACTCGGGGATGCCGTTGTCGGCGTAGCCCCGGTTTTCGGGGCGGGCGGCCTCGTCCTGCAGGCGTTTGACCACTTCGGGGAAGGCCATCTCGTCGGGCTCGCCGACCCCCATGTCGATCAGCTCGACGCCGGGGTTGTCGGCCATGGCGGCGCGCTTGGCCCGCTTGATTTTCTCGAACTTGTAGATGGTGGTGTCTTTGCCGAACCGGCTTCCGCCGATCCGTTCGGCGAAGAGGTTCTGGATGTAGCTTTCGTTGGTGGCGGTGGTCATGGGGCCGTCGGTCCTCCGTCGGTTGGGTGTCGTTGAAGGGTGGATTGTAGGGGGAATCGGGGGCCGGGTCAACGGGGAGCGGAAATCCTGTTGCGCGAAATTCGGGGGGGGGCTATAATCGCCACCTTCTAGTGTCGGGGCGTAGCGCAGCCTGGTAGCGTACCTGAATGGGGTTCAGGGGGTCGGAGGTTCAAATCCTCTCGCCCCGACCACTACGACGCAGAGCCCCCTACGCGGGGCAGCGATCTTCCCCACGCTCTCTCATTGGCGCGTCTTCGCCGCGCAGTCCCCGACAGGTCAAGGCGGTTTTCACGTCGCCCATGTCCTCCGAGATAAGTTCTCTTTTTCTTCCAGTCGGTTATGGCGATCGCGCTGCGCTCGAATCCCCTTGAGATATGCCCGTGCGGGCTTCCTGCCTCCCCGCCAGCGCTCCTGAAGCCATGTGGTACACTGGCGCGCAAACCAACGAGTGGTACACTGGGCTCTCAGGATGCTTTTCCACAGGCTCGACTTCTTTGCGTTCTTTCTTGTCGTTCTGGCTCTCTATGCGTGCCTCGGCAAACGGGCGCAAAACACGCTCCTTCTGGTGGCCAGCTACTATTTTTATGCGCAGTGGGACTACCGGTTCACCCTTTTGCTTTTCGGCGTCACTCTCGTCAATTTTGTCTTCGGCCACCTGATCTACATCAACAAGGGGCACGCCAAGCTCTGGCTATGGAGCAGCGCGCTTCTGAGCCTGGGAGTTCTCGGTTACTACAAGTACTACAATTTTTTCATCGACAACGCCTTGGCCTTTTTCGCGATGATGGGACTTCCCTTCTCCTCTCAGGCGACGGCGGTGATCCTGCCGGTGGGGGTATCTTTTTTCACGTTCCAGGCCTTAAGCTACCCCATCGACATCTACCGGGGCGATACCCGGCCCGGTTCTGCCTCTCATGGAGATCTGACCTTTTCGTCGGCGGTGGGCGACTTTCTCGATTTCGCCCTCTACGTCTCCTTTTTTCCCCAACTCGTCGCCGGCCCCATCGAACGGAGCCGCGACCTGCTCAAGCAGATTCTGGCCGACCGGCAGGTAACCCGCGACCAAATCGAGACCGGCCTGTGGCTCTTTTGTCTCGGGCTGGCCATGAAGATCGGCGTGGCCGACGAGATCGCCCCCCAGGTTGACGCGGTCTACGCCAATGTGGCCGCTCATTCTTTCTGGGCCATCTATGCGGCCACCGTGGCCTTCGCTTTGCAAATCTATTGCGACTTCGCCGGCTATACCTTCATGGCCCGGGGCGTGGCGAGCCTCATGGGTTTCACCCTCACCAACAACTTTCTTCAGCCCTACCTTGCCTCCTCTTTTCAGGACTTTTGGCGGCGCTGGCATATCTCCCTTTCCACCTGGTTTCGCGACTACTTCTATATACCGCTGGGGGGCAACCGGCACGGCCCCGTCCGGACTTACGCCAACCTGGCCGCCACCATGGTGGTGGTGGGATTGTGGCACGGCGCGACGTGGGCCTATGTCCTTTGGGGAGTGTTCCACGGCGCCCTTCTGGCGGTCGAAAGATTCGCCATGGGCAAAATCAAAATCCTCTTTCCGGGGCTCGCGCTGACCGGCTTTGGCGCCCTGGCGGCTTCCGCCGCCGGACGGGTGGTGGTTTTGCAAGGCGTATTGGCAGGATGGTTTCTTTTCCGGGTCGGCGACCTGTCGGTGGTGAGTCGCATCGTCGAAGAGGGGAAGGGCTGGACGTGGGGAGGCTTTGCCGATCTGCCCCTCTCGTTTCCCGACGCCCTTCCTTATGTGAGTTTTCTCCTCATCGTCGCGCTGTATGAAACTCCCTGCTACCGCCGGGGCGAGGAAATCCATCCCGCCCGTTTCTCGGCGCCCCACCGCACGGCCCTCTATCTGGTGTTGGCGATGATCATCATGTCTTCCGTGGGAATGAAGGATGCTCCATTCATCTATTTTCAGTTTTGACTCCTATCGCCATGCGCGTCTCCGGACAGGCCGTGTCCTTCTGGCTGTGGCTGGGCTCGTCGTCATGGCCGAGATCGTCATGCGGATCGGGGTCGCGTACTTTCCCGAGTCGTCCCTGTTCGCCTATGCCAAACCGCCGGAGCGCAACGGCTATTATCCTTCCCCGTTCGTCTTCGACCCGACCACCGGGTGGCGTCACCCTCCCGGCTTTACCGGCGATCTCGTGCGCCCCTCTTTCAGCAACCGGTACCGGCTCAACAACTACGGCTTCCACGACACCGACTGGACCCGGGAAAAGGAGAAAGGGGTGTTTCGGATTGCGCTCCTGGGGCATTCCTATCTGGCGGCGTTTCATGTCGGCGTTCACGAGACGTGGGCTTTGCTGCTCGAAGAGCGACTGACAAAGATACTGGGGCGGAGGGTCGAGATTCTCAACTTCGGCATGCCGGCCGCCAACCTCTGGAATCAGGAGCGGCTCCTGAATCATGTGGCGTTCGATTTCGATCCGGACGCGGTTATTGTGTGGGAGGGATTGGGACCGGGCGACTATCTTCCGAAATATCACATGACCACTGCGCGGGGAGACATCATCGTGGGGAGCAGCGCGGAGAGTCTCTTCGACATGGAGAAGAGACTCGAGGGGAGCGGCGAATCACTCAAGATATTTCTTGGCCGCATGGTGTTCGTCGCTCGGGCTATATCGCGGTTGGCGGGGAAACGACCGCTCGAAGACCAAAACTACGTCAGGGCAAGCGACGGACTGCAGCCTGCCCCGAATCTCGATCACACGGGGCTGTTCATAGGAATGGCCGCTCGTTGCAGGGAGCGTGGGGTCATGTTTGGTGTGTATGGCTCCAATGAAAGGCAGGAAACCTCTTTGGCGCTGGAGGAAATCGGTATCCCCCTGGTTGATGACAAGGGCCAAATCGACACAAAAAGGGAGGGATACCGACTCAAGGGGGACGGTCACTTCAGCCGGGAAGGGCACCGGCTCTACGCTGACGAATCGGCTCCCTTTTTCGCCGCATTGATCGGGAAAATGGAAGAGAACCACGATTAATGTGGGGGAGAGGTTCGTTGATCCACGGGCGCGGCCCGTGCGAGCCGCCTCGCGTTATCGCATAGGCGCGCTCGTTGCGCCCCCGGCGGTTGATTTGAACTCCGTTCCGGGGGTATTCGCGCGCAGTCCGCGACAGGTCACGATGGTTCTCACGTCGTCAACATACTCCGCCATCATGCCACGGGGTGTGATACCCGCACCCAACAAAACGCCCCCCTCCCCGAAGGGAAGGGGGCGCGTGGGCGTCCGGTCCTTTACTTCACGGCGTAGTAGGTGACCGTGGCGCTCCAGTTCCATGCGGTTCCTCCCTGCGGCGTGGTCACCCGGATGGTCACCCGCGAGGCGGAGCCGGAGGCGTCGGCGGAGCTGGTCCCGCCGCCCGAGGTGTTACCGGTGTCGGTGAGGGTGTTCCCCTCGTAGATAATCCTGAACCGGTCGGGAATGGTGTAGGCCTGCCAGTTGAGGTTGACCGACACGCCGGTGACGGTGTAGCCCGAAAGCTGCGACCCGCCGTCGATGGTCCTGTCCTGCGCGGACGACGAGTAGCCCCCCGACGCCGCGCCGGTGGCGGAGACGCTGATCTCCTCCGGCGGGGGCAAGGCGTTGGGGTCGGCGTAGTTGCCGTTGTTCTCGTTGGCCTTGAGCTTGTCCATGGTGGTCTGGTCGATGGGGATCAGCCCTTTGAGTATCTTGGTCCGGATGCTGTCCACCACGTCGACGCCGGTCTGGTAGATGCGCGAAATCCCGTTGATGAATCCCATGAAGTCCCACTGGCCGATGGGGACGCCGCTGACCACGTGCAGCGGCTGGATGGGGGTCGCCTTGCCGATGAAGACCATGCAGTTGGAGTCGGAGAACGCGGCGCCCCGTTCGATCATCCTCTGGGCGCCCTGGCAGTCGCCGGACGAACCGACCACGTTGACCTTGTTGTTCTCGTCGATCTCCCGTTTCACGTCGCCGCCGGTGTCGACGATGGAGATACCCTGTCCGATGGCCGGGGCGTTGGGGTGGGGGATTTTGCCGACGCCGCTGGTGATCCCCTGCATGATGATCTGCTTGCCCAGCTCGTTGCCGACGTCCTGGCCCACCTTGATTTCTTTGTTTTTGATCTGGTTGAGAGCGTCGCTGTCACCGGCGGCGATGGCGTCCCCCTCCTGGCGTTTCAGTTCCTTCATTTCATCGCCTTTGCGCTTGCAGTAGCTGCCGAAGGCGGCCAGCCCGGCGACGGCGATGACGGCGCCGATAAAGAAGAAGCCGTTCTCCCGGCCGACGCTGCGGGCTTTGGAGAGGTTGTCCTGGATCGTCTTCTCGGCGTTGGAGAGGGAATCGATCGAGGCCAGCATCCCGTCGGCGTTGGGGGCGATGGTGTCGATCCAGATCGAAGCGGTGGTGGCCGAGTCCCCTTTGTCGGCGGCCGTCTCGGCGGTCTGGATGGCGGTGGCCATGGTGGTCATCTTGGCGATGGCGTCGGAGGCGTGGGTATTGACCTCCGCCAGCGCTCTGCGGACGGCGCCTTCGTCGGCCACGTTGCCGGTGGCCTCGTTGTACAGCTTCTCCGCCTCACCGCAGGCGGGAAGGGTGGTGGAGAGGGTTCCGATGGTGAATACCCAGGCGACAAATGGCGAGAGCAGGGCGAGTGAGGCTTTTCTGAACATGATCCGTTCCCCTCGGCGCAGCCACCGGGGCAGGGTGGCCGAACGTTCCGGCGAACGAGTCGCCGGGCTCCGTCGGCTGAAGAGAAGCAGGCGTATCGACCCGAAGCGCCGACGACACTCCGGGGCGGGTCGTATCGAACGGTTCCAATAACGGTCGAGGGGCGTGCGCCCCCTCAGGGTATGAACATCCGACTTTGACGTTCAGGGATATTCTACACCCGCCACGCGAAAAGGGGTTGGCGGTCGCAAGTTTTTGTCCGGAAGTGAGACACGAGAAGGGAATTCGGGACACACGGCCGATGGGGAGCTGTTAAAACGCCATTAAAAACAAATAAATGAAGTCGGCGCCGCGGTTGCAACTTTGGGAAAGGAGCAGCAACCACTTCAGGAACGAACCGACATGAACGAGACCGCGATCCCCGAAACCTCCGATTCATCTTCACTGGCCTTTGTGATTGTTCCGGCCCTCCTCGCCCTGACCGCGAAAGTATCGATCATCGCCTACCTGAGCGCCGTTCTTTAAAAATCACCGCCGCTAGGCCTTCTTGCCCACAGCCCTTGGTTGTGGGTAATTTTTTGTATTTATTTGCTTTCCTGTTGAACTAGCCCCACATTCCACCTGAGAGGTTCATCCATTTTTACGGGGAGTTCGCTTTGATGGCGAATCCTTGACAATAAAATGTCATCAATGCTGACGTGAAAATGTAAAGATTCCCGGGTGGCCACGAGGGGGCCTTTCGACGGAAACCGGGAGATGAGGGGGTGCCCCCGTTCGCACGAAAGAGGAGAAGGTTGTGGAGTATCAAACGACTGAAGAGTCCTACCGGTTCGGCGTCGTCAAGGCGTTTTCCGTCATGGCGGTGGTCTATCTGGTGGTCGGGGCTTTGGCGGGGGTCTATATCGCCGCCGAGTTGGCCTGGCCCTGGCTCAATTTCGACAATCCCTACATTTCGTTCGGGCGGCTCCGTCCCGTCCACACCAACGCGGTGATCTTCGCTTTCGGCGGCTCCACCCTGTTCGCCACCTCCTACTATATTGTCCAGCGGACCAGCGGCGTAAGGCTCTGGAGCGACCGGCTGGCCTGGTTTACCTTTTGGGGGTGGAATGCGGTGATTGTGGCGGCGGTGATCACCCTGCCGCTCGGCTTCACCAGCGGGAAGGAATACGCCGAGCTGGAGTGGCCCATCGACCTGATGATCGCGGTGGTCTGGCTGGCCTATCTTTTCAACTACCTGATGACGCTGGCCAATCGGACCGTCTCCCATATCTACGTGGCCAACTGGTTCTTCTTGGCCATGCAGGTGACCATCACCTATCTGCACGTGGTCAACAGCCTGGCAATCCCGGTGGATCTCTTCAAGTCGTACTCTCTCTTCGCCGGGCCACAGGACGCCATGGTCCAGTGGTGGTACGGGCATAACGCCGTCGGCTTTTTCCTGACGGCCGGATTCCTCGGCATCATGTACTACTTCATCCCGAAGCAGTCGGGGCGGCCGATATTCTCGTACCGGCTGTCGGTTCTCCATTTCTGGACCCTGATTTTCGGCTACGTCTGGATCGGCGGGCACCATCTCCAGTACACCGCCCTTCCCGACTGGTCGGGATCGCTGGGGGCGGCCTTCTCCATCGCCATGATCATCCCAAGCTGGGGGGGCGCCGTGAACGGCATGTTGACCCTCTCGGGCGCCTGGTACAAGTTGCGCACCGACTATGTCCTCCGCTTCCTGATCCTGTCGCTGGCCTTCTACGCCATGAGCACTTTCGAAGGGCCGATGATGTCGATCCGGACGGTCAACGCCCTGTCGCACTACACCGACTGGACCATCGGGCATGTCCACTCCGGCGGGCTCGGCTGGGTGGCGATGGTCTCCATCGGGGCCCTCTACCACCTGATTCCCCGTCTCTTCGGAACCCCCCTCTGGTCGATGAAGCTGGTGAGCGTCCACTTCTGGATGGCCACCATCGGCATCGTCTTCTATGTGTCGGCCATGTGGGTGTCGGGGATCATGCAGGGGATGATGTGGCGCGCCTACGACGAATACGGCTCGCTGGTCTACAGCTTCGCCGAGACGGTGGTGGCCATGCATCCCTTCTACGCGCTGCGCTGGTTCGGCGGGACCCTCTTCCTTCTGGGGGCGATCGTCATGCTGGTCAACGTCCTGATGACGGTGGCCCAGTCGAGGAACGGTGTCAAAGCTCCCGCCGGGGCGGTGGCGTAAACAGGAACATACCGCCCCCGGGGCGCGAACTGAAAGAGGAAGCAGTGACATGACACACGAGTCGAAACCGAAAACGCTTCAGGAGCGGATGGAGCTCAACGTGGCCGCCCTGCTGGTCATGATCGCCATCGTCGTCTCCATCGGCGGCATCGTCACCGTCGTCCCGCTGTTTTACCTGGACAGCACATGGGAAGACACCGCCCGGGCGGCCGACGGCGCCCCGGCCCATCCGGAGCTGGCTGGGGTGCGCCCCTACGGCGCGCTGGAGTTGATGGGGCGGGACGTCTACATCCGGGAGGGGTGCTACACCTGCCACTCGCAGATGGTTCGCCCCTTCCGGGACGAGATGGAGCGGTATGGCCACTACTCGCTGGCGGTGGAGAGCAAATACGACCACCCGTTCCAGTGGGGCTCCAAGCGGACCGGGCCCGATCTGGCCCGGGTCGGCGGGAAGTATTCCGACGAATGGCACGTCGCCCACCTGATGGACCCGCGGCAGGTGGTGCCGGAGTCGGTGATGCCCTCCTATCCGTGGCTGGCCGACGCCACCCTTTTGGGCGACGACGCGGTGCGGCGCATGGAGGCGCTCCGGATGATCGGGGTTCCCTACACCGACGCCCAGATCGCCGGCGCGGCCGCCGAGGTGGAAGGGAAGAACGAGATGGAGGCGATGGTCGCCTACCTGCAGATGCTCGGGACGCTGGTCCCGTTCGAAGAGGGGAAAGCCTACCGTGAATGAGCCGGAAAACGTCTACGCAATGATGACGGCGGTCGACTGGTTCGGGCTGATCCTGTCGGTCGTCCTGTTTCTCCTGACGGTGGGGGTCTATCTCTACGTCCTGTCGCCGAAGGCGGGGCGCAACCTGGAACGGCACAAACATCTCATCATGGATGAAGACCGGAAGTAAGAGAGGGAACGATGTCAGAAAAGAAAAATCCGCACGAAGCCCCCGACACCGGCCACGAATGGGACGGAATCCGGGAGCTGCAAAACGACCCCCCCCGCTGGTGGATGGTCGGGTTCTGGGTAAGCCCGTTCTTTATGGCCGGCTATTTCCTGCTCTACCCGTCGATCCCGCTCCTCTCCGACTATACCCGGGGAGTCCTCGGGTGGACGCAGGTGGAGGAGTTCCGGGCCGGGGTGGAGGAGATCCGCGCCGTCCGGGCGCCCTACGAGGAGAAGGTGGCGGCCATGGGGGTCGGCGTCATCCTCGCCGATCCGGAGATGAACCGCTACGCCAACATCGCCGCCAAGGTTTCTTTCGGCGACCATTGCGCCCCCTGCCATGGCGCCGGGGGGGAGGGACGCCCCGGCTTCCCGGCGCTGGCCGACGACGACTGGCTCCACGGCGGAACCATCGACGCCATCGTCTCCACCATCACCGAGGGGCGTGAAGGGAACATGCCGGCCTACGGCGAGACCCTCTCCGCGCAGGAGATCGACGAGCTGCTGAAGTATGTCGGCGCCCTCTCCCGGGGAGAAAACCACGAGCCGGGACGGGCGGTGTTCATGGGCGAGACCGCCGGGGCCGCCGATTGCGCCGGATGCCACGGCGAGGACGCCAAAGGGATGATCGAGGTCGGCTCCGCCAACCTGACCGACCCCATCTGGCGGTTCGAGGGGAGCCCCGAAGGGATCCGCCGGACCATCGTCCACGGCGTCAATCAGGAAGGGCCGCTGACGAGGAAGGCGGTGATGCCCTCCTTCGGCGGAAAGCTCGCCGAGGACGAGATCAAGAAACTGGCCGTCAAGGTCTGGTCCCTCGGCGGGGGGCGGACCGACGCAAGCGAGGGGTGACCGGTATGGACAGCGTCTTCTGGTGGTCCATCGGGACGGCGGTGGGCGCCCTCCTGATTGGGGTCTACATGGTCTATCGGGTGGTGGTTCTCATGAACCAGGGGGGCCCCGACGACGGGGAGAAGTGAGGGTTCCGTGAGCGATACCCCGGGCCGCTCCCCCTTTGAGGAGAGCGGCGTCGACGCCCTGTACGACGAAGGGGAGTACTGGAAGGTCAACCTCGGCGAGAGCCGGATTCACGCCCGGCGCATGCCGGGGCGGTTCCGCGCCCTCAAATGGGGCGCCGCCTCCCTGTATCTCCTCTTTTTCTTCGGCCCCTACCTCCGATGGGAGGGGCGTCAGGCGATCCTGTTCGACATCCCGGCCCGGAAGTACCACCTCTTCGGGCTGACCATCTGGCCGCAGGACATATGGATGTTGGCCATCATCCTGCTGGCCTTCTTTCTGGCCCTCTACGCCCTGACCGCCTGGGCAGGAAGGGTCTTCTGTGGCTACCTCTGCTGGCAGACGGTCTGGATCGACGTCTACACCTGGATCGAAGAGAGACTCGAAGGCCCCCCCGCCGCCCGCCGGTCTGGTCCGCTATCTCTCGCTCAACGAGCTGCGCGGCGGCCTCCGGCGCCCCTGGTATCGCCGGGGGAGGATGCTGGCCTACATCGGCCTCCTGTTGACCATCGTCATCACCATCGGCTACGGCGTCACCCATCTGGCGCCGCTGAGACTGTCGGTGATCCACGAGCGGCAGCCCCTCTTCGTCCTCCTCTCCGACCGGACCATCCAGAACCGCTACACCGTGAAGGTCATCAACCGGACCGGCGAGGCGATGCAGGCCGACCTGACGGTCATAGGGGTGCAAGGCGCCCTCATCGACGGCAAGGAGCGGCTCCGGCTGACCCTGCCGCCCGGGAAGGTCACCCCGCTTGATCTGTTCGTGAAAGCCCCGGCGTCCGCCGTCACCGACGGAAACGAGCCGCTCGATTTTGTCCTGACCGCCGTCGGTCAGCCCGAACTCACCCGGACCTACACCAGCGCGTTCATGGGGCCGGGGGGAAAACCGTAAGGAGAGACCATGCGAGAAGAGCGTGTCGCCGAGCCGTTTTGGAAGAGCCCCTTCATTCTCGGCATGGCCGCGTTGGTGGGGGCGGCGGTCACCGCCAATCTGGTGATGGTGGCCTTCGCCGTCACCGGGGCGCCGGGGCTGGTCAGCGACGACTACTACGCCCGGGGGAAGAGCTACACCAGCCGGACCCGCGTCGACTATCTGGCCCCCCGGGGGGGGACGGCGACCGTGACCGGCCTCGACCGGCTGCGGGTCGGCGTCGCGACCCCGTTGACCGTGACCGGGGTCGAAGGCGCCACCGCCGTCACCCTCCACGCCTATCGCCCCGCCGACGCCGCCGCCGACTTTTCGGCGACGCTGGCGCCCGACGGGGCGGCGGCCGACGCGCGCTTCGGCGGCGCCGTCACCTTCCCGCTGAAGGGGAGCTGGGATCTGATCGTCGAACCGCTCGGCGCCGACGGCGCCCCGCTGCCGGGGATCGCCCGGCGGGTCCGGGTCGGAGAGTGACCGTGGCCGCGCCGGAGGGGGCCGTCGCCAGCGCCTGCTTCCATTGCGGGCTTCCGCTTCCGGCGCATCCCCCCGCCGCCGTCGTGGGGGGGGGCGAGCGGCTCTTCTGCTGCGAAGGGTGCAAGGGGGTCTGCCGGACCATCTACGAGGCGGGGCTGGAGGGGGTCTACGACCGGACCGACGACGGAACCTTGCGGACCCCGCCCCCGCCGCCGGAGGAGCTTGACCTCTACGACCTCCCGTCGATTCTCGACGACATGGCGCCCTCCGAAGGGGATGGCGATGTGCGGGAGGCGACGTTGCTGGTGGAGGGAATCCACTGCGCCGCCTGTGTCTGGCTCATCGAGCGGGGGCTGGACACGGTGGAGGGGGTCAAGGGGGCCGAGGTGAACCTGACCGGCAAACGGTTGCGGCTCCGGTGGGACCAGTCGGTCGTCCCCCTTTCTTCGCTGCTGGCGCGGCTTTCGTCGCTGGGCTACGCCCCCCTCCCCTACACCCCCGACGCCGCCGAGGAGAGCGCCCGACGGGCGTGGCGGACGAGCCTCTTCAGGCTCGGCTTCGCCGGGTTCGCCGCCATGAACATGATGTGGATCTCCATCGCCCTCTGGACCGGCGCCGCGGAAGATTCGTTTCGCCCCCTGTTTCACTACGCCGGATTCTTCCTCGCCACCGTCACGCTGGCCTATTCCGGTTGGCCGTTCCTCGTCGGGGGGTGGCGGTCGCTGATGACGTTCCGGGGGACCATGGACCTCCCGGTCGCCCTGGGGGCCGTAGCGACGTGGGGCTATTCCAGCTTCGTCACCTTCGTCCCCGGCGCCGTCGGCCAGGTCTACTTCGACACCGTGGTCACGTTCCTCTTCGTCCTGCTTGCCGGACGCCATCTGGAGTTGGCCGCCCGCCGCAAGGCGGGAGACGCCACCCGGCGCCTCATGGAGCTGCAACCCCCTTCCGCTTTCGTCCGGCAGGGGCGGGAGTGGGTGCGGACGGGCGTCCGCGCCGTCCCGGTGGGGGCGTCGG
>JADGCD010000039.1 GCA_015229165.1 Nitrospinota bacterium
ACTATCTGCGTTGGCTCCGGGGTGTCGAAACCAAGCTCGAAATCCTCACGTATTCCCACATACGTTCCGGTTTCTCGCTCACTTTCTCCTACCGGAGCCGGCCTCGATAACGTTTTTCCACACCCTGTTAGAACCGCCTCAATCGGCAATCATATCGGCCACAGATTCCGACATTTTTCCGACGCTTCGCCAACCACCTACCAAATTTGTAGCCACCATATCGGCATGACGCCATTTTTTTGACGTCTCTCCTTCTGATTTCCCCCACTTTTTCCCCGTTTTCCCCGTGTGGCGGTGCGTCAAATGTTTGGTATCGATATTGTATCCATATTTTGACGACCCCAAAATATGGGGCGCCGCAGTTTTGGCGCTTCATCTTGCGGCAGGCCATTTTGATATAGTTACTGTTAATTACACATAATTACATGTGATCAGGGGAGTGACGCTGTGGAGACGGCAACGGCGGTCGAAGGGGAACAGGCGACGGTGGCGCCGGTGACGAGTCCCGATTTTGGGATATTCGTCGGCGACAGTCGGGCCATGCGACAAGTTTTCGACACCATGGGTCGCCTGCTGGACAACGACTCGACGGTCCTGATCCTCGGCGAGTCGGGGGCGGGCAAGGAGTTGGTGGCCCAGGCGATCCACGCCAATTCCCTGCGCCGCCACAAGCCGCTGATCACGGTCAACTGCGGCGCCATCCCGGAGGAGCTGCTGGAGTCGGAGCTGTTCGGCCACGAGAAGGGGTCGTTCACCGGCGCCATTCGGACCCGCATCGGCAAGTTCGAACTGGCCCACGGGGGGACGATCTTCCTGGACGAAATCGGCGACATGTCCCCCACCCTTCAGGTGAAGCTGCTGCGCATCCTGCAAGAACGCCAGTTCGAGCGGGTCGGCGGGGCGCGCACGATCAAGGTGGATGTCCGGGTCATGGCGGCCACCAACCAGAATCTCGAAAAAGCCATCCGGGAGCGGCGCTTCCGGGAGGATCTCTATTACCGCCTGAACGTGGTCCCCATCGAGCTGCCCCCCCTGCGCCAGCGGGGGGAGGACGTGTCGCTCCTGATTGGCCATTTCGTGAAGCTTTTCAGCCGGAAGATGAACCGGCGGATTTCGGGCATCTCGCCGGAGGCGTTGGCGCGGCTGAAATCGTACGACTGGCCCGGCAACGTCCGGGAGCTGGAGCATATGATCGAGCGGCTGGTGGTCCTGAAGGGTGAAGGGGTCATCGAAACGGCCGACCTGCCGCTCAAGCTTCGGGATCTGGCGCCGGAGGAGGAGGCGCAGCTCTTCTCCGACATGCTGCTGGTGGGGGAGCCGGAGGAGATGGAGACGCTCCCGGTGGCCCGGCCGCATGCCGTCGCGCCGACACCGACGGTAACGGCGACAGCCCCGACCCCGTCCGCCCCCGACCGGGACCGGATGACTGACGACATCTCCGCTGCGGCGGCGACGATGAACAGCGCCCTGTCGCCCCCCCTGCCGGTCGCCCCGGCGGCGTTCGATCCGGCCACGTTCGTGGTGGAGCTGCCGGAAGAGGGGTTGAATCTGAAGGAAGTGGTCGACCGATTCGAGACGCAACTGATCCTCTCGGCGCTGGAACGGTGCGGCTGGGTGAAAAACAAGGCGGCGCAGTTGCTCGGGCTGAACCGGACGACGCTGGTGGAGAAGCTCAAGAAAAAGAAGCTGACCACCCCCGACGATCTGACGCCAGACGGGGAATAACCCCCCACGCGGCGCGCGCGCGGCCCTCATCCGGGGCGGCGCGGGCTGGCCGACCATTCTCACCAAAAAGCGCGGATATGTTCGTCCTGCCCCCCGTCCACGGTCGGGCGGTTTCCTCCTCCTCATATTGGGATTGCGTTCGCCTTTGGCGGACGTAATAATCGTACGTCTCGTGTCCGGCAGGGGTTCCGGGCGCATCTCTCCTTACCTCATATCGCAGGGGATTTTCATGCAGAAAAAGGTTACCGCTCTGGCTTCCAGCCTTGCGCTGGTTCTGTTCGCCTCGCTGTCGGCGTGCAGCAGCAGCTCAAACAACACCGCCGCCAACGAGAACGGAGGGCATTCGGGCGCTCCCCACTGGTCGTACGAAGGGGATACCGGCCCGGCCCACTGGGGCGACCTTTCCACCGAGTGGGCGGCCTGCAAGAACGGCCAGACCCAGTCCCCCATCGACATCGCCAACGCCGCCGTGGGGGGGCTCCACGATGTCTCCTTCAACTACCAGCCGACCGGCTATAGCGTCCAGAACAACGGCCACACCATCATGGCGACGCCCACCGCCGGGGGATCGATCTCGGTGAACGGCAAGGAGTACACGCTTAAGCAGTTCCACTTCCACGCGCCGTCTGAGCACACGAAGGACGGCGTGCCCTATGCGGCAGAGGGACATCTGGTCCATCAGGCGGCGGACGGGGAGTATGCGGTGGTCGGCATTCTCTATAACGACGGAGCGGAGGACACGGTCGTGGCCGGGGTCTGGGCGAACGTCCCGGCGGTGGAAGGGGAGGATGTGACGGCGGAAGGATTCGAGCTGAACCCGCAGGATCTCCTCCCCGGCGGTCTGAACTACTGGCGCTACAGCGGTTCGCTGACGACTCCTCCCTGCACGGAAGGGCTGATCTGGACGGTGTTGGAGGCGCCGATGACCCTCTCGACGGAGCAGATCGCCGTCCTGCAGGAGCATTTCACCGCCAACGCCCGCCCGGTCCAGTCGCTGTTCGACCGGATCGTCACCTACGTCATGCAGTAACCCCCCCTGCGCGGGCGGAATGATCATCGAAGGGCCACCCTGAAAAGGGGGGCCCTTTTCAATATCTCGCTTATCAACGCGGGTTCTACCCTTTCTCCCCGAACGGTTTTTTGGAAAGGGCAAAAACCGCTGATCCTGTACTGACACTCTGCGCCGCATTCTTGGATGTCAGCGGATCGGTACACGTGGTCTCCAGAGGGGTACAATCGGGGCATGGAGAAAAGAGCAGCGATTGAGCGGGCGCTTACGGCGATCTTCCTGATGGGAACCATCGCGGCGGCGGCCCTATGGGGAGCGGCCCTGACCGCTGAATGCGAGGGATTTGGTTGCCTCGGGGTCGGCGCGATGCTCAGCATGGCCGTCACGATCCAGTTCCTCATGGCGGTCCTGGGAGGGGTGTTGCTCAAAATGAATACCGGACAGGGGAAGGCCCCCGCTTGGTTGCTGACCATCGAAGCGTTGCATCTGGCGCCGCTGGTTTGGTTCGGCGCCCGCATCATGCTGTCGTAGGTACGCAACGCTGAGGCGGCGAAGACGCGGGTGTGGGTCGAGACAGCGGGAGAAGAGTCGGCCAGCGCCGGTGGCTATTGGGGGGGTCAAGCCCTCTGAGCTTGTTATAAGCAATTGAATATAAATGCGTTAGAATAAGAAATGGCCACCCGTTGGGGTGGCCATTTCATTCGTCGAGAAGCGACGGTCAGATGGCGCGGCGGCTCTGTCCGGCCCTATTCCGCTGTTCGCGGCGGGGCTGGCCTGCGCCGTCCCGGTGGACCGGGGCATGCCCGGCGGGGCGTCCCGGTCCGTCGTTTCGCTCGCGGCTCGGGGCGTTCCCCTTGAAAGGGGGGCGTCCGCCACGGTTCCGGTCGCCACCACCGCCACCGCCACGGCGGAAGTTCATCTTCGGCCCCGGCCCCTTGACGGAGATGTTGGCCACCGCCTCGGAGTGGAAGGAATGGCTGTCATCGAGAACCACTTCGGTTTTGATGACCCGCTCGATGGCTTTGAGCAGGAACCGCTCTTCCCGGTCGCAAAACGAGATGGCGATGCCGTCGGCCCCGGCGCGGGCGGTCCGCCCGATCCGGTGAACGTAGCTCTCCGGCTCGTTGGGAAGCTCGAAGTTGATGACGTGGGTGATGCCGTCGATGTCGATGCCGCGGGCGGCGATGTCGGTGGCGACGAGCACCCGCGACTTGCCGGCGGCGAAGTTGTTGAGCGCCCGCTGCCGGGCCCCCTGCGACTTGTTGCCGTGGATCGCGTCGGCGTTGATTTTGGACTTCATCAGCCGCTCCACCACCCGGTTGGCCCGATGCTTGGTGCGGGTGAAGATGAGCGCCCGTTCGATGGTCCCGTCGGCCAGCAGCTCTTCCAGCAGGGCGTCCTTGTCTTCCTTCTCGACGAACAGCACCCGCTGTTCGATCCGCTCCACGGTGGAGGAGGTCGGGTTGACCTCGACCCGGTGGGGGTCGGTCAGCAGGCCGTTGGCCAGGTCGGCCACGATCGGGGGCATGGTGGCGGAGAAGAAGAGGGACTGGCGCCGCCGGGGGAGAACCGCCGCGATTTTCTTGACGTCGTGGATGAAGCCCATGTCGAGCATCCGGTCGGCTTCGTCGAGGACGAAGATTTCGACCCGGTCGAGGGTGATGAGCCGCTGGCCCATCAGGTCCAGCAACCGCCCCGGCGTGGCGACGACGATGTCGACCCCGCGTCCGAGCATGGTGGCCTGCGGCCCCTGGGGGACGCCGCCGAAGATCACCGCGCGGCGGAACTGCATCTGTTTGCCGTACGTGGCGAAGCTTTCGTTGACCTGCACCGCCAGCTCGCGGGTGGGGGTCAGGATGAGGGCCCGGGGAGAACGGGGAACCCGGGGATGGGGGTTCTGCTGGAGCCGCTGGAGGGTCGGCAGGGCGAAGGCGGCCGTTTTACCGGTGCCGGTCTGGGCCAGGCCGAGGAGATCCCGTCCCAACAGGAGGGAGGGGATGGAGTTGGCCTGGATCGGTGTGGGGGTGGTGTACCCTTCCGCCGCTACGGCGCGCCGCAACGGTTCGATCAGACCGAGATCGTCAAACGTGATAGATGTCATGCTGAAACTGAGTAGAGAGTAATGAGGGGGGAAAAGAAGCGCGGCGCCGATCCGTGAGGACCGGCGCCGTCGCGAAAATGCAAATGCGGTGGGTTACCAGCGGCGGGGCCGCGGGGCCGACTTGCGGGGCTCGGACTGGTTGACCTTGATCATCCGTCCGCCCATCTCCGAGTTGTTCAGCGCCTTGATGGCGGCGTCCGCCTCGGCGTTGTCCATCTCGACGAAGCCGAAACCGCGGGGGCGGCCGGTCTCGCGATCGGAAATCAGTTTCACGGACAGCACTTCGCCGTAAGCTTCGAAGACTTCTTTGAGGTCGTCTTCAGTGACAGAAAAGGGGAGGTTCCCTACGTAGATATTCATGCTCGTCGCATATCCTTCCAAAAAAACAGAAAAATAACCATGGCTACTAAACGAATGGGAAGTGACGCGCCCGTGCGTCTGCCTGATCTCGAGAGGATCATGAAGGAGGGATTCATCCGTCAGTCTCATCCAAAAACCCGGCTCGCCTGTAGCCTTGGGGACAATGTACAGGAACTTCGACCCGTTGTCGAGATAAATCGCAAGGTAAAAAATAGGGAGTGAGGAAGGCCCCGCGTGGCCGTCTCATCAACAGGGGGGTTGCTTGGCCCCGCCGGGTGTATCATGGGGGCCTTTTAGCGGGGAGCGAACGGGTGAGACGGCTTGCGCTGGCGTGGGTGACGGTGGTGGCGCTTGCCCTCCCCTGCCGCGCCGAGGAGGCGCCCCGCCCCCTGTGGGAATACGGTCTGGCCGGGGGATATCTCTCCTGGCCCGAGTATCTCGGCAGCGACGTCCACCTCCGGGCGGGGCTGGCCCTCCCCTATTTCACCTATAGGGGGGAACGATTCCGGGCTGGGCGGGACGGCGCCCGGGGGGTATTGATCTCCCGCGACCGGTTTTCTCTCGATGTCGGGTTCGGTATCGATCTGCCGGTCTCCGCACGGGAAGGGTCGGCCCGGGAGGGGATGCCGTCGCTGCCGATCACCGGGGAGTTGGGGCCCCGTGCCCAGGTGGCCCTCTACCACGGGCTGAAGACAACCGTCACGCTGCGGGCGCCGTTCCGATGGGCCTTCGACACCGACGGCCACAACGTCGGCTGGATCGCCGACCCCGACCTGCTGATCGGGGGGGAGGCGTTCTACGACGGCCTTTCGGCCTACGTCGATTTCGGCGCGAAGATCGCCTCGGCTTCCTATGGCGCTACCTACTACGGCGTGGCGCCCGCCTACGCCACCGCCGACCGTCGGGTCTACGAGGCGCGGGAGGGGTTGCACGCTCTCTATGCCACGCTGGGGATGCGGATCGCTTTCGACGAGGACTGGACCGCTGGATTCTATGGAAAATATTCCGATATGTCCGCCGGGGTGGTGGCTGACAGCCCGCTGGTCCGCCGCCCCACCGACACGGCGTTCGGGGTTTGGTTCACCTGGCGGATCGGCCGGTCGGAGGCGGACGAGGAGCGTGAGGGGGTCATCGACATCATCGAAACCGACGGTCGCTGAGCGACGACGCGGGGACAGCGGCCCCCTACGCGAGGGCGGCGCGAGGGTCTCGCCAAGGGCTCGACGCCTTCCCGTTACTCACCAAGTTCCGCTGTCTTCGCCAGCTCCCCACTTTTCGGTCTGGGAAACGGGGTCAGCCCCCAATCGCGCTAATTACTGGCGCAGCGGAACCCTATAACGGAGGACTGCGTCGTGAGAAGAGCGCTGTTCCGGAGCGAGGCCCGCAGATCGACGCTGAAGTTGAACCACGACCCGCCGCGCGTCACGCCCCTCGCCGCAACCGTCGTATTCTCCGGATTGGTGACCGGGCTCGACCAGTAGTAAACCTCGTCGTAATAGTCGCCCACCCACTCGAACACGTTACCGCTCATCTGGTACAGACCAAGCCCGTTGGGAGCGTAGACGCCCGTGGCCCCGACGGGGGCTGTGGCGCCACCGCCGACGCAGGGGGCGAATCCACCCACCCCCAGCCAGCCGTTGGCGGTCGTGCAATCGATGGCGTCGGCGCCGGTTCCGTAGCGAACCACCAATCCCCGCTCCCGGGCGGCATACTCCCACTCGGCCTCCGTTGGGAGTCGTTTCCCGTTGAAGACGCAAAAGGCCGAAGCGTTGGTCCAGTCGACCGACTCCGCCGGACAGGTGGTCGCCAATCCGCCACAATCGGCGCCCGCAGGGAAGGCGTAGGCGGCAAAGGTCGAATCCCGGTTGGTAACGCCCGGATCGTCCCACGTCGTGTGGGCGTCTTGCGTCACCTCGGTGGTGTCCATGAAGTAGGAAGAGAGACAGACCGGGTGGACGGGGAACTCTTCGGCGTCCCCTTCAGCGAAGTTGTCCCCCATCATGAAGCAGCCGCCAAGGATCGCCACCATCCCGGCGGGAGCCGCCCCCTGCGCGGCGGTGGTCGATTTGTTCAGGAGGCTTCCGGCGGCGAGTTGGAAGATGTTGGAGGCGTTTTTGGCGACGAAATAGAGATCGTAGGCGGTGGAGGCGGTAAGCCCGGTCACCGTGCAGAAGCCGGACGTGTCGGCGGTGAGAGCCACCGTCCCTCCCGTTCCGACGATGGCGCCACCGGTCCCGGCGGCGATTTGGGCCACCGTCGGGGCGGCGCTCCCCTGCGGAACCGCCACGCAATAGCCGGTGCTGTTCGTATCGGTCTTCGCCACCAGCCACGCGATGGTGTCGGTGGAGACCCCGTGGACCAACTGGCTGGTCACCGTGGCGCTGCCGATGGTCGATGTCACCGGGCCGGAGACGGCGGCGTTTCTCTGGAGATTGCGCGAGACGTCCCTGGCCACGAAGTAGAAGTCGTAGGTGGTCGCGGCGGTCAATCCGGTCACCGTGCAGGTGGCGGTGACGTTGGCGGTCATGGCGATACTCCCGCCGGTCCCGGCCTTGTTGGCGTTGCTGTTCGCCTTCACTTCCACCGCCGTCGGCGCGGGCGAGCCGCTGGTCAACGCGGTGCAATAGCCGGTCCCCGCTTCGTTGATCCGGGCCGAGCCGGTCCAGGTGGTCGAGGTATTGCTCACCTCCGCCAACGCCACCGTCGTGGTCGGTGGCGTGGTGTCGCCGGGGACCGGATAGACGCAGCTCCCGTCGTCCTGCGTAGCATTGGGATTGTAATTGGTCGCCGTCCGGTCGGTGCAGCCGGAGGCCGTGGCGCCGGGAACGGAGGTGACTCCACCCCCGCCGCACTCCCCTTCGTTCCCGTCACCATCGACGGCGGTGACGCCATAGCGGTAGCCGGTCCCGTTGGTCAGGCCGGTGTGGGTGTAACCGGTCCCGGTGATCCCCTCAAACCGGTCGCCGGAACAGTCGGCCACGAGGCCGCTCGTGCGGGAGGCGGTGGCCACTTCCCAATAGACGGTGTACGAGGCGGCCCCTTCTACGGCGTCCCACGCCAACTGGTTCTCCCCGTCGCCGGGGGTAACGGTCAACCCGGTGACCGGGCCGGTGGTCGAGCCGCCCCCGTCGCCCGATCCACCGCCGGACGAGCTGCCGCAGGCGGTGAGGGAGACGAAGAGGAAGAGAGTAACGAAGGAGGTCAGGAGATCAGAAAGCTTGCTTGCTCGCTTGCTTCGCAAAATCCGGGCCATGGGCAACTCCCAAGAAGTTGGTCCAAAGAACGCTCCTCCTCCCCCTGAGGTGAAGCGAGAGAATGCTTCAAACCTAGCATAATCACTAAACGACACAAGAGGAAGGCGCCGGGTAAAATTTGGGTAGAGAACGGGGCGCCCATTCGCGCGAACACTTTATCCTTCCTCCACGATTCGCCTTCCCGGCGGGGGCCCCCACCGGCGCCGGTAGAGCCATTCCCCCCCCAGCAGCAGCCCCACCAGCAGGTAGTTGATCCCCCCGGTCAGGACGGCCCAGGCCAGCATGGTTCCGGTCAGCGAGACGTAGATCACGAGAAGCGAGTCGAGGAAAAAGAACCAGACCCAGATCCAGGTCACTTTCCGGCAGTAGACAACCCCCTCCGGCGGCAGGTGAGGGTCCTGCAACCGGGCGAACCGTTCGATCATCGAGGGGGGCCGGTAGAGGGAGTGGAGGAACGAGAGCATCAACATCGTGTTGATGAAGGGGGAGAGCATCTTGATGTACATCGGGTGGGGGTGGAGAAGATACCCGACCACGAAGTAGAGGGCCAGCCCCCCCATCTGCAGCCCCACGGTTCCGGCGAGCCGTCGGTCCCGCATGAGCAACGGCGCCCGGGAGAGGGCCAGCAGGGCCACCACGAAGAGAAAGGCCGCCTTGTAACCGTAGACGCCGTAGAGCCACCAGATGACGAACGGCGCCACCGCCACCGCGACGCCCCGCGCCAGCCCCCACACACCGGGACGGCCCGACGGGGCGGCCGGACCGCTCATCCCCCGACGGCGCCCTTGCGGGGGTCGGCGATGGTGGCGAAGGTGGCGGCCAGCGCCTCGCCCGACTGGGCGGCGAAGGGGTTGTTCAGGTCCCACACATACCCGGCCAGCACCGAGCAGACCCGCCGCTTGATCTTCTCCGGCTTGGTGGCGTTGAAGAAGAGGGATTTCAACTCGCCCGTGTACCACGATGTGACGTAGGAGCGGAAGCAGTTGACCCCCCGCATGACGTAGGCGTCGTACTCGGCGTCGAAATCGACCGTTTCGCCGTTTAAGGCCCGGTTGACCATCGCCTGCGCCCGGTGGGCCGACTCCATGGCCAGCGTCACGCCGGAGGAGAAAACGGGGTCGAGGAACTCGGTGGCGTTGCCGGTCAGCAGATACCGGGGGCCGTGGAGGCTCTTGATCCCCACCGAGTAGCCCTTGATCCGGCGGGTCTCCATGACGAAACGCATGTCACCCAGACGCTCGGCCAGGCACGGCTCCTGGGTCAGGAGGCGGGTCAGCAGTTGGGCGTCGGATTCCGTGTCGGAGACGAACAGCGATGGCTCCGCCACCACCCCCACCGAGGTCCGCCCGTCGGAGAAGGGGATGACCCAGATCCATCCCCCCTGCGGCAGGACCACGATCCAGATGTATCCCTCGTCGCTCCCGGCGGGGCGCCGGTCGCCGGTGATGTGGGTGAAGAGCGCCTCCCGCACCGGCAGGGTGGAGGGGGCGTCCAGATCGAGGTTCGAAGCCAGCGCCCGCCCGTAGCCGGAGCAGTCGATGAGCCATTTGCCGGTGACGGTCCGGTCGACCTGACCCTGTCGGACGGTCAGGGTCACGGTGTCGTCGTCGAAAGCCACGCCGGTGACCGCCGCGCCGAAAGTCACATCCGCCCCCATGGAGGCGGCCTTGTTGATCAGCACGGAGTCGAAGTCGGCCCGGGGAACCTGATAGGCGAAGTCCCACCCGCCGGCGCTGGTCTCGGCGAAATTGAACCGCTCGATTTTGCCGTCCATAAAGAAGAGGGCGCCCTCTTTTTTCAAAAACTTAGCATCCGCCACGGCGTCGTACAGGCCGACCCGGGAAAGGATGTCGTTGGATGACGGGAGGAGCGATTCGCCGATGACGAACCGGGGGAAGGTCTCCTTCTCGAAGACCGCCACTTTTCGCCCCTCGCGGACCAGCCCCGCCGCCGCCACCGCCCCGGCGGGCCCCCCGCCGATGATCACCACGTCGTAGTCGACGCCGTTTTGTTCAGCGGACATGGAAAGCTCCCGAAAACAGGGGGAAACGACAAACGGCGAACATGGGACAGAGCCTCGCGACAGGTTGGATATGCAAAACAATGACGCCAGAACGCCTCAATCGTAGCGGCAAACCGAGGCGGGCGCAAGTGGCGGCGCCGGTCGATATGGTACCATTCCCGCCTATGTTCACCCATGACGCCGCCAACGGATGAAGATACTGGTCGTCGCCTGCAACCGCTCCCACGCCCCCTTTCCGGTGATTCCGGCGGGGGCGTCGATGGTGGCCCGGGCGCTGGCCGACCGGGGGGTGGCGGTGACCTTTCTCGACCTCTGTTTCGTCGACGACCCGGAAGGGGCGGTGGCCCGGGCGCTGGCCGACCGGCCCGACGGGGTGGCGGTCTCGTTCCGCAATCTGGACAACCTCGACCTGGCCGACCCGGTCTCCTATATCCCGCTGCTGACCCGTATCGCCGACATGACGCACGCGGCCGGTCTCCCGCTCTATCTCGGCGGCAGCGCCGTGGCGGTGGCGCCGGACGAACTGGCAAAGGCCACCGGCGCCCGGACGGTCTTCGTCGGATCGGCGGCCGCCTTTGCGCGACGGCTCGTGGCGGGCGACCTCCCCGCCGGAAAGGTGGTCGACTGGAGCGACGAAACCCACGTCCCCTTTGGCGTGGAAACGTATCCCGACCTGACCCGCTACCTCGCCGCCGAGAAGATGATCCCGGTCCGCCTGAAGCTCGGTTGCCCGTTCAAGTGTTCCTATTGCACCTACCCCGCCATCGAGGAGCCGGGGCTCCCCTGTTCGTCGGGCGACCAGATGGAGGCGTTCATCCGCCCCTGGCTGGCGAAGGGGGTGGGGATCGATCTGGTGGACGCCATCTTCAACGAGCCGGAGGAGTGGGCCATCGCCACCCTCGACGACCTGGCCGACCGGGGGCTTTTCGGCAACTACCATATCTCCGCCGTCCTGCCGAAGGTGACCGACACCCGCCTCTTCTCCGCCATGACCCGGCTGGGCGCCAACAACGGGATGATCGGCGTCGACGCCGGGTGCGACGCGATGCTGGCCTCCTACAACAAGCCGTTTCGCATGCGCCACGTCGAGCGGTTCAACGAACTGCGCAAAGGCTTCGACCTGTCGTTCATATGGACCTTCATCATCGGCGGGTTCGGCGAAACGGAGGGGACGCTGGCCGAGACCATGCGGTTCGTGGAGAGCCTGCCGGAGTCGGACGTGGTCTACCTGACGTTGGGGCTTCGGCTCTACCCCCGGACAAAGCTGTTCGACCAGGCCCGGGCCACCGGCGCCATCACGCCCCAGCAGGACGGGATGTGGCCGACGTTTTATTTCTCCCCGTCGCTCGACCGGGAAAAAACCGCCCGGATGCTGGAGGAATGGTCCGACGCCACCCCCCATGTGGCCTTCTCGACCCTGTTCGACAGCCCGGAATATCAGGCGACCCTCCAGCGGCTGGCCCATCTGGACGCCCCCAGCCCCGGCTGGAAGCTGATCCCCACCGTCAAAAAGCTGATGCTCCGGGAGCGGGGCCGGGGCAAACGGAGCGCGTAGGCCCAGTCCGTTACGTAATCCGGTCGATCATGTGGCGGGACCGGATCAGATGCGAGATGATCCGCCCCGTGTGGTACCAGTGGAGGAACAGCCCCTCCCGGAAGAGCGTCCAAAGCGTCGTCGGATCCCACCCCATCCGCTCCTCCGCCCCGCAGGGAACCACCGGCAGCGACAACCCTTCGGCCAACGTTTCGATCCGGGCCAGATGGTACCGGTTCGACACCACCGTCACCGGTGTCGTCACCCCCTTGGCCCGGAGGATCTCCCGCGCCTCCCGGAGATTCTCCAGCGAATGGGTCGACCGCTCCTCCACCACGATCCGCCGCCCTTCCACCCCCCGCTCGACGAGATAACGCCGCCCGCACTCCGCCTCGCTGACCGATCCGCCGGTGTACCCCCCCAGTATGATCACCGGCGCCATCGGATGGGCCCGGGCCAGCGACAGCCCCCGCTCCAGCCGCAGGCGGTAGTCCTCCCCCGGCCGGTCGCCAACGAGGCGCATGCCGAAGATGAATATCCAGCGGGCGCCCGGATCGTCCACCCCGGCGGCGGCCCCCCGGCGGGCCACCCACCCGGCGGCCGCCAGAAGCGACACCCCCCCGGTGGCCGCCGCCACCAGCAGCGAAGCGGCCAGCATCAGCAGGCCGTCCGGCCCCATGCGGGAGAGCAGACTGCGGGGGGGGCGGGGGACCGTTGTCTCCATGGGTCGAAAAACAGGCTCCGCTGACGGATCGGGGTAGAGTATAATGACGGGCTACGACGCTCCCCCTTGGCGGGGGGTGCAAGCGACCCGTTGCATATCACTTTACCATCGAAGGCCCCATGACCCCTTTGGAAACCGAGCTTTCCCAGCTTATCGTCACCCGGCTGGAGTTGGACCTCGATCCGGCCGCCATCGACCCGGCCGCCCCACTCTTTGGCGAGGGGCTGGGGCTCGACTCCATCGGCGCGCTCGAGATTTCCCTCATCATCTCCGACCAGTACGGGGTGAAGCTCTCCACCGAGAACGAAAACGTCAACGAAATCTTCTCGTCCCTCCGTTCGCTGTGCGCCTACGTCGAGACGCACCGCGCCTGAACACCCACCGGGAGCGACCCGCCTGATGCGCGCCATCGACCGGTACACCGCTCCCGACGCGCCGCTGGCCTTCGACCGGGCCGGTATCCTGACCGCCGCCCGGTTTCTGGGACAGGCGGTGGCGCTGGCTGACCGGCTCCCCGACCGGGCCTTCGCCGTCAACCTCTGCGCCGACCGCCGCTCCTTCATGTCCGGGTTCGTGGCCGCCATGATCCGGCGGCAGACCACCCTGCTTCCGGGCGACACGGCGCCGGAGACGCTGGCCCTGCTGGCGGCCCGCTATCCCTCGTCCCATTACCTGTACGACGACCCCCTCCCCCTTCCCGACGGGGCGACGGCCACAAGAATCGACCCCGCCGCCGACGCCGCCGACCGCGACCCGGCCGACGCCCCCGCCTTCGACCCGGCCTTCGTC